>JASJCJ010000097.1 GCA_030066045.1 Calothrix sp. MO_167.B12 | reverse complement strand
TCCACTGGTAGAGACGTAGCATTGCTACGTCTCTACAAGAATCTATTTGTCCCATCCTTTTTTGAAATTGGTATAAGAAAACTTCAATCAAGAAAAATCACTCAAATTTGTGATTCATTAATCTGCTGTCTCACCCAAGTACGAAAAGCCCGAATTGTTGACATTTGCCCATCTTGTTTCGCTTGGAGAATAAATTGGGATATTTGTTTCACTAGCACCACAGGGAAGGTAAGACTAGTTTCTACTTCTGTATATTGCCCTGCACTAATTACATACACCCGTAATACAGTGCCGTTATATCGCCAAAATTCAGGGATACCCATTGCAGCATAAAGACTCAGTTTATCTACTTTTGGTCTAGAGTATTCCACCTCTAGCACCAAGTCTGGAGGCGGATCGGTTTCTAGGTCAATATTTTCCTTATCCCTAACAATTGACTCATTTTGGATATAGTAGCTGCTATCTGGTTCCCCTCCCTTCTCTAAATCATCCCTTGTCAAGATTAGGGAACCAGTACTTTTAACTTCTAAACCCAATTCCTCACACAGTAACCCTACAAATGCCTCGATTAAACGGTTTGAGTTCTCATGAGGCATTAACGAGGTGATAATTTCTACTATTTCATTGTCATAGGCAATTCGGGAGTTACGCTCATCCCCCATTTCCGCTAGCATGGTTTTAAATGTCTGCCAGCTAATGTTTTGTAGTCAGGTTCTGGTTTCTGCTAATGGTGCTGTGATCAGCATAATTGAGGAGTCCTTGGTATTATTATTAGTTATACCGTTTCTCTGTGGTGCAAAATCTAGAGATTTCCAGTTAAAAAATATCCCATTTGTAGTGGATTGACACAGCTAAAATAGTGCAATAGGTGTAGGTTGGGTTGAAGAATGAAACCCAACACCAGTAAAGCTTTGTTGGGTTTCCCTACCGCTCAACCCAACCTACATTTTTAGTCGTGTCAGTCCACTACGCTGTTTTAGGAGTCTTTAAAAAATAAGCCGAAATAGTTGTTGGGACCTGGTAATAGTAGTTTTTCCCACTTATCTTTTTTAATAGACAACTCTGCAATACTGAAATAACATAATGCCTTCTGATAAATCTCTATATTAGATTTATTGACAGCAAAAATATATTCGTACAAAGCTTTTTCTACTTTCACTCCTCGTTTACCTTGGGGATTGATCCATTTAGCCTTTTCCAATGGATTAAGCTTTACTGACTGTCGAGGATGCAATCTTCGATAATATATACAACTTTCAAGGCTTTTAAATTTTCCTAATAAGCTTAATTCAGCGAGTAGAACTCTATCTGAACCATAGTATTCACCCATTAGAGATGTTTTTCTCAAAACATCTGATCGAATCAATCCAAATATTTGAGAGGGGCAGGCAGATGTTCCATTAATTAGGATGTCGCGAAAACGCTTGTGCGGTTCAGAATAATCTATATATCTGCATTTTTTTTGAAGAGTACGAATATAATCCCCATTACTATTAATGAATTCAGTTTTGCCATAGCACAGAACTGTTGAGTTATCTTTTTCCAAGGCTGCAACACAGTCTTCAATAAAGTTTGGTGACCATTTATCATCGTAACTAACCCATTGGAAGTATTTGCCGTTAGATAAAGAAAAAAGACGATTAAAATTCTTTATAGCACCAACATTATTGTCATTACGATAGTAACGAATATGACTGTTCTTATCAGCATACTCTCTGCAAATATCTTCAGTTTTATCTGTTGATGCATTGTCTGAAATTATTATTTCTAAATCATCAAATGTCTGGGATAAAACTGAATTTAATGCCTCTCGGATATATTTTTCACCGTTATAAACGGGCATTGCTATAGTTACACAGGGTTGATAGATGCTCATTAGATTTTCTTTTTTGTGTAAGTAGTTTGAACCGCCAGAGTATTATAAAATACGTTGTTTACTAGTGCAACTTATTGTTTGTCTGCTGCCGGAATTTAAACTAAAATATCAATTTCGATGAAGATTTATATAGCAATCCTAAATAACTCATGAGAAAATACGGGGATGTATAATATACTTTATAAAACTTAGTTTAAGGCTATGCATTACGCAATATACATAATTTCAGCCATAAAATTCGGTTAAAAATCAGTTTTAAAAGTTACCTTTGCAGCCTAAGTATTTTCTCACATATGATTCCGGATTGCTATAGAATAGAGATACTTAAAACTCTTACTGCACTATAATTTTAGCTTTGATAGTTTTATCTAGCCCCACAAAGAATACACTCGCACTCCGTGGGTCTACTACTTCTGTCAATATACAAGGGTGCGTTAGCAACAGCGTAACGCACCCTGCTCCATGAGCTTATTTCCGTTTGCTATTTATTCAGGACTTACGCAGTTGTCACAATCGGTGATTGGTGCGTGAGGTTACAAGTCTGATGACTACGTTCAAATATTCTCGCAGCGTCACGCAACGGCAATAATGCGGGCAGAAAATCTACACCGCATTTTGCCTCCCCTACAGGAAAAATATGCCAGTTGCGTAAGTCCTATTATTGTTCAATTTTCAAATAATCTTCTAAATCGTGAATTTGTGGATTGGGTAACTGTTTGAAAACGCGCCAGAGAATTGTATAACTACCATCAGCACGGCGACGCACAGGACGAAATGCGACAATAACATCACTACTTTGCATTTCTAATAACTGATCGATGTAAAGCCTCTGCCTCGAAGACACTAGTTTACCACTTGTAATTATCTCTGGTAATTGGAACTGGAGCGATCGCATTAAATAAGTATGGTTTAATTTTACTGGCACCTCAGCCAAAATCGGCTGTGTTTGATGCCAATTGCTTTGCTTACCAGTCAAAAACCGACGGCGATGGATTTGTAACTGTTCTAATTTTTGGGGTGGCTGGTAATTGAGTAAGAAATCCTTCTGGGGATGGGTGATTTTTTTCAGGCGATCGCCTATTTTATCTAGAGTTATATCTCCCATATCCACCATAAAGCTATAGTCAGCTCCCTGATTTAACATGGCAAATTTATCGTCCACAATCTGAAGTGCTAAATTGGGAGTAAAGCCATTATTTGTTTTGCCTAGGGATGGAAAGGGATAACGCTGACGAACATTAGGTTGTAAACGATTTTCCCAACCATTATCCTGTTGAGTTACCCCAACTGGTAACACCCGAAAAATTCCTGTCTGGGGTTTTGCCAAAAATTGGGCATAGGTTTGTTTCTCCTGAGGTTCGATTCCAAAAGAACGTCGATCATTGAAAGCCGCTACTTGACGAGGATCTACAAATTTAGTTCCCTCAGGAAATGCAGCTTTTGCTGGCATTAATAAAGCTCGAGCAGACTGTAAAATCTTCAATACCTCTGGAGGTGGAGCGATCGCAGGAGCCATAGGCGTTATATAATTAGCTATTACCGTTTTCCGATTTCCACCGATCGCTGCTGGAGTACTTGAAGAAGAATAAGATGATTTTGTGGAAAAAGGAGTTGCTGACTCACCTAAACGGGGACGTTTGATAGGTGCAATGGAAAGCACAGGATGGGATTGTCGCTCTCCACTTACTAAGGGTAAATCTCTGACCCAGGCTAACTCACCACGGCGAGATAAAAGTCTATCCACTACCGGAGTTAATTTTAATAACTCTCGGTTAGAAGCAGACAAAGAGCAGTATATTCTTCTTTGTGATTCATTGAGTATTTTTGATGATTCTAAAGTATCAAAAGAAGCATTTACAGAGCGATCGCATACAGGTTTTTGATCAGTATACCTATGTTTGAGGAATCTCTCTACCGCCTTAGTCTGGAGTAGTAATCTTCCCCGCACAACCCTCATCGGATTGGGATCTGGTTCTACAAGTGCCATTTCCATACGAGCAAGCAAATTGATTTGCTGCTGTATTAACCGGCTTGCAGCAGTATAAAAACTTGCATCTACTCTTGACGAAAGATGGTGATTCCGGGAAGATGGCGACTGGGATTGTGCTACAACAGAATTTCCGAAAATGGGAAAAAAACAACAAGGGAGGAAAAAACCAAAAAGTAAATATCGCATATTATTTAAAAGCTCTTGTGGAACAGGGGTGTGAAAAATCTAAAATAGATATTAAATTCAAAAACAAATTAACGATCATGCGATCGACCACAGTTTGTCCATTTTACTCACTGTAGCTGTGAGGTGTCGCGGATTTGTTACCAGTTCTGACCCAAGATGAGATGCAAGTTTCCCAGGATACCGCTATTTATTCTGAGGCTCCATTACAACTGTTACTATTTGTCGATGGACGACCCAAGCCTCGACAACAGGTACAGCGAATTCGTAATTACTTAAAGGAATTGCAAGCCACATACGACTTTGAGCTGCAAGTCATTGATGTTGGGCAGCAGCCATACATGGCGGAACATTTTAAATTAGTCGCTACACCGGCTCTAATTAAAATTCAGCCGGAACCGAGACAAATTCTTGCTGGTAGTAATATCATCACCCAGCTAAAGATATGGTGGCCCCGTTGGCAAACTGCGGTAGAGGCATATTTAAAATTACATAATAATTTGCAAGATGGTGAGGAACCGGATCGCATAACATTAGCAAAGCCCTCATCAATTAATTCGGTAGCTGCTTCAGCTGAGGTGATGCGTTTATCTGACGAAATTTTTCGCTTAAAACAGGAACAAGAAAAACTCGAAGAGCAACTTCAGTTCAAAGATCGGGTAATTGCCATGTTAGCCCACGATTTGCGTAATCCCCTAACTGCTGCTGCCATTGCCATAGATACTTTACAGTCTGACTACAATTCTAAAAAAGGTGTATTTTCTCGTTTATCACCAAAAATGGCGAGCCACTTGTTGAAACAATCCCGTACTCAAATGCGGACAATAAACCGCATGATTGCTGATATGTTGCAGGTGGGAAGCAGTAAAGACAAGGAGTTTCCTGTCCAACCGGAAAAAATGGCAATAGGCAAACTTTGTTTAGATATTATAGAAGAATTACGCGATCGCTACACTGCTAAATCCCTCACCATCGAAAAAGATATTCCCGAGGACTTGCCCTATGTGTATGCTGATATGGAACGCATTCGCCAAGTTCTGATTAATCTTCTAGATAACGCCATCAAATATACTCCTGAAGGCGGAACCATTACTATTAGTATGTTGCACCGGACTACACAAAAAATTCAATGTAGTATTGGTGATACTGGTCCTGGGATTCCTGAAGAAAACCGCGATAAAATCTTTGAAAATCGTTTTCGCCTAGAAAGGGATGCAAAAAAGGATGGCTATGGTATCGGGTTATCTTTATGCCAACGTATTATCCAAGCCCATTATGGACAAATCTGGGCGGATAATGCTGCCAATGGAGGAGCATTATTTCATTTCACCCTACCAGTTTATCCAAAATAGGAGTTCGGAGTTCGGAGTTCGGTGTTTGGTGTTATTAAGAGAACCGAACTCAGGTTAAATATTCTTCCAGACACCATTTTTCTGGATTACATGAATAATTTGAGTATTGGCTTGGGGAAAAGTAAACTGATCTAACTCATCCAAGTTTACCCAGCGCACCTCATCACATTCTAGTGGTTGGGGAATACCCTGAAGATATCGACAGTGATGTACGGTCAAACTGACCCGGAGATGGGTATAAGTATGATCAATGGTGAGTAAGTGTTCTCCTACTTCAATCTGTATGCCCAACTCTTCGCGAATCTCTCTGTGAATACATTCCTCAATGGTTTCCCCTGGTTCAATTTTGCCTCCTGGAAACTCCCATAAACCCCCCATTAATCCTTCAGGACGACGACGATCAATTAAAATTTTTCCTTGTTTATTCCAAATAACTGCTACACCAATAACCTTATGGGGTAGTTGTACATTTTCCAGATTCATTTCCGTGTCGATAAAAAAATAATACAACAAAACCCGGTAAATTTAGTTATACCGAGTTTCGATTGCAGTGACAAAATTGTCAAATCATGACTTGTTATAAGTCTACATACATTCGGCTATTAAATTCTCATCTAACAGGATATTTACTGCAAATAAATGTAATAACCTTACTCTACTTCACTATCGTTGCTGGCAGTGCCTTGTAAAGCAACTTCAAAGTCCATTCTTTGCTCGGCATTACGCAAGAAATAACCACTAATCATCGCTGATGCTAGCAATCGACCCAAACTTTCCCTGTTTGTGGTGATAGTGACACCAAATTGTTCTGATGGCAGATTCCCCAAAAGACCTATAATATTATTTTCCATAACTTGAAAGACTTCTGGAGAGGTTGGCTTGGATAGCTGAGTTACAGCCTCTGGACTCAAAGACTTCACATACTGCAATAATAAATTTTCTGTTTCTGACCCACCATTAAAAAATTCTGATACTTTGTTAGATTTGTTATTCATTCTTAACCTCCTTGTTAGTTTGGTATAGCACTCAAAGTTAAGTAATTAATATATTTTCTGTAGCTGTAATGTTTTTATGTTGCTTAAGCCTAATGTAACAAGCCATTCTCCTTTTGGCAGTCGTTGTAACCGTACCAAAAACAGGGGATTTTATCACCTATGAGGGCGAGTATTAGACCAAACAATAGGAAACCAGCAGCCTTTGTACCCATTCAGACCGTTATTCAATTTTCCTTGATACTATTGCCCAATATTTGTGGAAACTTATTTAGCTTTAATGATAGGCAATTCCCGCTTACATTGGGGATTATTCGCGAATCAAAGCCTGGTGATGACTATGGATACGGACTATTTTACTCCATCTGTAATCCATCAGCTACTAAAATCTCCAAACTTAGAGGAGTTGTCATCCACAATTTTTTCTCCTTACTCTCACAGTTCTCAACTTCCCCAGGCTTTGTTTGTTGCTTCTGTGGTTCCCAGTCAAACAGAACTTTGGAGAGCTGATGCCAATGTTAATATTATGACCTTAGAACGAGTGCCTCTACGGGGTCTCTATTCTACCTTGGGTATTGACCGTGCTTTGGCATTATGGGGTGCTGGTAGAACTTGGGGTTTTCCTGTATTGGTAATTGATGGGGGTACAGCACTGACATTTACTGCTGCTGATAATCACTTTAACCTTGTTGGAGGTGCAATTCTCCCCGGACTGGGGTTACAACTCGCTACTCTAGGAGAAAATACTGGGCAATTACCCCATGTGGACATTCCTCAAAAATTGCCTCCCAGATATGCGGCAAATACGCAGTCAGCTATGCAAAGTGGAATTATTTATACAATAATTGCCGGAATTAAAGACTTTATTGAAACATGGTGGAGAGATTTTCCCCAAAGTAGGGTAGCAATTACAGGGGGCGATCGCCAAATTTTATTTAATTATCTCCAACTCCAGTTTCCTGCGATCGCTAATCATGTGATTGTTGAACAAAATTTAATATTTCTGGGAATGGGAGACATAATTCATAATTCATAGGTAAATACACTGTTGGACAAAATCCTGAATATCCCCAGCTATAACAGCAGTGCAAGACTCTAGTAATTCATTATCTCCATGGGGAATAATTTTATAGTCTGCTTTGGGGATTAAATGGGCGTAAGCCTGACTCATATTTAAAGCAGTTGGCTCATCTTGTCCACCTTGTAAAATAAGGGTTGGTGCTTTAATTTCCTCTAATTTATCTTGCAATAATTCTGCCTCAATTTCCGGCAATGGGCGGAGAAATAATAACTGACTGCCCGTAGGATGGCGGTGGAGAAGTTGTCTTTGTTGCCAATCTTGGGCGACATTAACCTTTAAACCAAAAATTTTAGTCAGCGATCGCAATAGGCGCAATAATTTAAATATCCACGGTGGGCGTTTAACTAAAGCCTGCATCTTCTGGGAACGTGTTTGATATCCCTTTGTTGCGACTCCCTCTGGTGCTAGCAGCACTAGACTAGAAACTTGCTCTGGATGCTTTAAAGCATAGCTAGCAGCTACCCAAGCACCTAGGGAATATCCAACTAAATTAACCTTACCTAAGTTTAAAGCCTGTAATAATTCACCTAGGCATTCCACTTGTAAATTAATAGAGTAGTGAACATTGGCATCTTCTGATTCTCCAAATCCCAATAAATCTGGAGCCAAACATTGGAACTTTTGCCCCAACAACTCCATTACCGATACCCATTGACTGCTATCATTCCAAGCACCATGTAAGAAAATGATCGGTTCTCCTACCCCAATCTCACGCCAAAACAATAACCCTTGAGAAAGCTTCCTCCGGGAATTACGGAATAAATTACCCATTTGCATCTGCTAGTCTATACAATGGCAATCTTTAAAATTCAAAAATTGCCAATATTTTTGAATATTTCTTATGCCAGTTTAGTTGAACCTTGCAAGTAGTCTTGCAATTGGCGACTATGGTCGTGAGACATTTTACCAGGAGGGAGAGAATCTACAGAAAAAGCTTTAATTTCCATAACTTCTAATGTATCTTCAGCCTCCATTGTCCCTTTAACTTCTGCTTCTACTACTACACAAATTGAATGAATTCTGGGATCTCTATCTGGTGCCGAATAAACTCCTACCAATCGGCGAATATTCACCAAGTCCAGTCCAGTTTCTTCCTTTAATTCCCGTTGTACAGAAGTGGGAATATCTTCACCCCAATCAATCATCCCCCCTGGTAATCCCCAAAGACCATTATCCCTGCGTCGAATTAATACAATTCGACCATCAGGCAAAATTGGAATAATACTAGTGCCGGGAATTGGATGGCGAAATATCACCCCCAATACAGTTTGTCCGAAACGCCATAAACCACGAGTTGATTGGATTGCCACAGTGAAAAAAGCCAAAATATTCAACCTAAAATTATACTTAATGTCGAGTTTTTTACTATATTTTTAAATCCAATGACAGATGCTAACCCTATGTTGAGTGAAGATAGTGTGGCATAACAAATACGTAAAAATACGTATATAAGGACAAACCAAACTCTTTCTTCACTAGTAATTTGAATAGATTCTAGCACTGCTTCATCGAACATCAAGTGTAATCTTTAACGTCAATAACCTAATTTCAGTTATCAGTTATCCTGACTTTTTAGGGACTTCCAAGAAATAAATTATCCCACATTGTAATCCCACCTTTACCCCGCCCCTACTCCGAACTCCCTATTTTCAAGCTAGTCTCTCATGAACGTTTGTACACAACCAAGGATGAAAATACCTGTTACCTGTTGCCTGTTGCCTGTTGCCTATTTTCAAGCTAGGAGGAAATTCAAGTCAGGTACTTCACGAATAAATAATTGACATAACATAGAAAAATGCGATATCCTAGATTGCTGTTGAAAAAAAGTTAGCAAGCAATCTAGGCTAAAACTATCAAAATAATACGGGAAGATGGGAACTCCTGCCTTTTAAGGAGGGGATGAAATCCGACTCACTCCGACTTTAGTCCCGCGTTTTCAGTGGTATCCTAAATAAAGTTGGTAATGCTAATACAGGGTCAGCACCCCGCTCTAAAGAGACGGAGCTTCAAGCCCCTATCTTTAGGTAGCTGACCAGCCTAAGTCTTAACATCTCGACTTCGCTCGATGTAAAAACTGAGCGAAGCCGAAGTTTTAACTGACTACGTTATCAGCAAGTGCCAAAGTTCCTACCTTGGAATGCGTTGGTCGCCAGTTCCAAGCTCTAGAACCTGAGCGTTAAATAGCTTTACGAGGGGTAAGGCAGTGCGTTTAGGAAGTGCCGACTGATAACATTGGCGAGGCGCACTTTACTGGAGTAGCAAGGCAATTCCCGGCATACAGGGAAGTGGGTAAGTACTACTCCTCTGCTTACCTATCCCCGGAAGGGGTACGGCTAATAAATTAGCCGTGTCGTGTTGACTCCGTGGTCTCAAGACACACGGTTTCCACACTCCCGGAGATTTTTAGATGAAAAACTCCAAAAACCAAACGTGTTAGCAAAACTGTAAAACCCAAAAGTAACCGTACAGCCTAGAAATAGGTCGAGGCGGGTAGGACTGTTTGAGCCAGTCAAAGCCCCTTTGGGGCAGAACAAAGTTACGGAATGGGGCTTTAGCCTACATAGTAACAACAGTTCAGAATCCTGGTTTTTCAAAGCCAAGAGAGTTCAAATCAAGAAGCATCGGTAGCTGATATTGGCTAGCAATTGCCTGGATTAGAATCTTTAGTTGTTTATTAAATGAGGTGAATATGGCCAAGCGCCGTAATCCGAAAAAAGAAAAGGCGCTACGAAACCAGGCGTATGCCCGTAAGTTTCGTAAACGGACTACTACAGGACGTTTCCAGAGACGGTTCCAGCAGAGAGCACCCAAGCCTGAAGAAGAAGAAAGTACAACAGCTGCTGCTGATACTGATTAATTTTCTACTCTACATCCCTGGTCTAAAAGGCGAATGTATGTAGTACCCAAGGTTGTTCTAGCAACCTGTTATTAATATTACTTAATTAAGGGCGTACAAATGTACTCCCTTAAATATTTTCTATCAAGGCATGGTGGGAGCGTGAGAACCCCTACGATGCACGCGAGGGGATGAAACGCGACTCAAGGGGATTTATCCCCAAGTTTTCTGGTATAATGAAACTGGCGGTAAAGCGCAATTACTATTACCGGGCAACTGGGCCCCATCATGGATCGTCGAGACAAAATATCACCACTAAAATCAGTAACGGTGAGTCAGCGCGGTGGACGGTGAGTCCAGTGCTGCGGGAGGGTTTCCCGACCCAGGCAACTGGCGCTCGCATAGCGTGCGCGAAGCGCGTAACCCGAAGGGGTTCCCCGGCATAAAGCGACTGACGTGCCCCTTTCAGGGGAGCTAACGCTAACGCGGAGCGTCTCCGTTGGCGCAGCCTGCCCGAAGGGCTTAGGAGATACCCGAAGGGTGACGCGATCTGCACGATAGAGCCTAAAAAAGGTAGAGAAATTGTTCATACAAGAATTTAGACCCATTTGGGGAGGGGCACTTCCAGCAATGCTAAACAAAATGCCTGTGGAGGCGGTCTGGCGGGGGCAAAAAACATAATTTATTTGTCTAGTTAAGAGCCTAAGAGACAGGAAGAAAATGTGGAGTAGCAAGGGTTTACCCTGCTACGGAACAACATTTTTGAATCCCCTTCATTTCAACAAGGGGAGTATGTCAATCATGTTGGAGAAGAAACTTGCTTGCGGGCATGGAGAATAGCTTGTTGAACCTGGGAAAAACCTGTGCCTCCATAGCTATTCCGGGCAGACACTACTTGACGAGGAGATATGGCTTCATAAATATCCTCGGCAAATGCTGGATGTAGTTGTTGCCATTCTTCTAGGGTCAAATCTTTGAGTAATTTACCCGCAGCAATGCTAGTTTTCACAACTTTACCGACTAGGTTATAAGCTTCGCGAAAAGGTACTCCCCTGGCGGCTAGGTAATCTGCTACATCAGTGGCATTAGAAAAGTCTTCAGCAACGGCTGCGGCTAGGCGTTGAGGACGAAATTCCATGCCTGACTGGAGGAGAATTGTCATGGCTGACAAGCAGGCTTTGACTGTATTTACACTATCAAAAAGACCTTCTTTATCTTCCTGTAGGTCTTTGTTATATGCTAAAGGTAAACCCTTCATAATTACCAACATTGCCTGGAGATGGCCAAACACTCGCCCAGTTTTCCCCCTTACCAATTCGGGTACATCGGGATTTTTCTTTTGGGGCATAATACTGGAACCTGTAGCACAACTATCTTTGAGAGTAATAAAGCTAAATTCTTCTGATGCCCAAAGAATAATTTCCTCAGATAACCGGCTGAGGTGAACCATAATCAGACTAGCTGCAGATAAAAATTCTATGGCAAAGTCGCGATCGCTCACTCCATCCAAGCTATTGTTGTAAATATCGTCAAATTCTAATAACTTAGCAGAGTAATGGCGATCAATAGGAAAGGTTGTTCCAGCTAAAGCACCACATCCTAGGGGGGAGATATTTACTCGGCGATATACATCTCCCAGGCGCTCCCAATCCCGTTGTGCCATTTGGAAATATGCCAAGAGGTGGTGAGCCAAACTCAAAGGTTGGGCGCGTTGGAGGTGGGTATAACCAGGGATTAAGGTTGACAAATTATTCTCAGCTATATCTAGCAGAACTGTTTGGAAATCCCTTAATTGTTGGCGAATTTGCTGAATTTGCTCCCGTAGATACAATCTAGTATCCGTACCTACTTGGTCATTACGGGAACGGGCTGTGTGTAGTTTTTTGCCAATATCCCCCACTATTTCTACTAGACGATGTTCGACGGCAAAATGCACGTCTTCCGCTTCAATACCTGGATTGAACTTTCCTTGGCGATATTCTTGACGAATTTGTTCTAAACCTGCTACCAATTGCTCCGCTTCTGCCGTGGGAATAATACCCGTGTGAGCTAACATTTTGGCATGAGCAATGGAGCCTGTGAGGTCGTATTCAATTAATTCTATGTCAAAACTAATACTAGCATTGAAGCGAGCGATCGCTGGATGTAGGGCAGATTCAAACCTCTGACTCCAAGTTTTCTGTTCAGTCATAAATGAAATAGTAGAAGGGAAAGGTAAGAGTTAGGAGTGTGGAGAGTGTGGGAGGTGTGGGAGGTGTGGGAAGTGTGGGAAGTGTGGGGAGTGTGGGAAGTGTGGGGAGTGTGGGGAGACAAGGGAGAAATATTATTTATTTGTTTTATTTCCTCCTTCACTCCTTCACTCCTTCCCTCCGGGCGGGGAAACCCCGCCCCTACTCCTTCCTTCCTCACTCTAGCCGTAACTGGTTAGACTCTTAAACATATAGCCAATGACCAATCCAATCAACAGTGCCCAAACTTGACCTGATTCCACAAAGCCATTGAAGGATGTTTGCATTTGTCCAAGTATATTGGGGTCTTTGACTGTCTGTGCTATTAGTTTCCCATGTATAGGTGAATATCCAACCATATTAGAAATGGAGTCTTGATATAGATGCATATTTTTAAATCAATGTTTTACGTAGTTTATCGGTTAACAATCTGGATTACTAGAAAAAAATCATACTTCAGATTTTCTCTAATTACCAAGACAACTTTAACCTGATAATTCTAAGCATGCCAGTAGTTACAGCCTACTTACCCCTAACAATTAGGAGATTCCATCTCTAGGTAATTTGGATACTGTGCGTAAGATTTGCCCCGCCAACACCGCCGCACCAAAGCCATTATCAATATTCACGACTCCAATACCAGCAGCACAGGAATTGAGCATTGTCAAGAGGGGTGCCAACCCATTAAAACTTGCCCCATAACCAATACTGGTAGGTACGGCAATTACAGGACAATCAGCTAAACCAGCGACGACACTGGGTAATGCCCCTTCCATCCCGGCTACCACAATTAAAACCGATGCGGATGTAATTAAGTGACGATTATCTAGCAAGCGGTGAATGCCAGCAACACCCACATCCCAAAGACGCTGGACTTGGAAGCCAGAAAGTTCGGCGGTGACAGCGGCTTCTTCAGCCACAGGTAAATCAGCAGTACCTGCCGAAAGAATGCCAATGGTGCCAGGGTAACGTGGTTCTATAGTTGGGGGAGCTATAGCACAAATTCTTGCTGATTCATAATATCGTAAATCCCTGACTTGCGATCGCACGGTCACATAAACATCAGGTTCAATGCGTGTCGCCATCACAACTGAATTGCGTTGGCGCATGACATTCATAATTTGGGCAATTTGTCCAGGAGTTTTCCCTGGGCCCCAGATTACTTCTGGAAAACCTGTGCGTAAGGCACGATGATTGTCAATTTTGGCAAATTCCCCTATAGGTTCGTAAGCCAGGTGTTTGAGCTGCTCTAAACCCCTGTCTGGGGTAATTTTACCACTAGCAATGGATTCTAAGAGCGATCGCAATGTTTTTTCATCAGTCATCCGAGTTTTGGATTTTAGATTTTGGATTTTGGATTGAATCTATAAAAATATCCAGAGGGCAGAAATCAGAAAGAACCGTCAACCCTCAACATTAACTATCAACCAAATTAATTCTCCGTAATTTTGATTTCATGAATATTCCAGAAAGCACCACCAAGGGGAGTATATTGAATCCCGTCAAAGCGATTTCTTACCGCCGCCATAGAATAGGGGTTTACCAGGTAAATAAAGGGTAAATATTCCTGGGTAATCCGTTGGGTTTCGGCATAAATTTCTTTGCGCTTGGCATCATTAAACTCCTGGGCACCTTTAATGTAAAGCTGCTCGATTTCTTTTTCCCAATCAGATATTTCCCGTCCCTGAATCGGTTTTTGTCCGGCTTGTGGCTTTTGGTTAAACATATGTAATCCGCCATCCGCAGTCCAGAGATTAGCACTATCATTTGGTTCCACACCAGCACCGAAACCAATGATACCAGCATCCCAATCCAGACTATTAGAAAGCTTATCTGTATAAGCACTCCAGGCTAAAGGAGTGAAATCAACTTGAATCCCAATTTGACTCAAATCTTGTTTAATTTGTGCCCCCACTGCTTCCCGAATCTTGTTTCCAGCATTGGTAAGTAAAGTAAAGCGAACCCGATTTCCATCCTTATCTAATAATTCCCCTTGTTCGTTGTACTTAAATCCAGCTTTGGTTAATAATTGCTTTGCCTTTGTGGGGTTGTATTTATAGACTTTCAGTCCTTCTTCTGGTGAAAAGTAGTAGGGACTTTGATCGGCAATTGGGGAATTTTGCAACACACCCAAACCACGATAAGTATTATTAATCATTTTTTGGCGATCAATACCATAGGCTACAGCTTGTCTAAAAGCAACATTATTAAACCAGCGTGACTTAATGGGATCGACTAAAGGTTTCCCATCCCTTTTACCCTTATTCAAATTGAAGAACATGAATAACCGTGTAGGAGTAGGTCCACCATTGTAAATTATAAAATTACCCCGCTTTTCTTCCCGCTTCAGTAAAGAAAAGTATTCTGGAGTTACACCTACAGCATCCAAACCACCAGAACGAAATTGTAACAAGGATGTATCAGTAGATTCCACAATCTGCCAGATAATTCTTTCAATATAAGGCTGGGATTCTCCTTGTTTACCCTTACGCCAATAATATGGATTGCGACGGAAAACTACCCGTTGGCTAGTATCGTAACGTTCTAGTTTGTAAGGACCATTCACAATTAACTGATCGGGGGGAGTATCCACACTCCATTTGGTGAGAAATTGGGGTTTACCCTCAGAGTCTTTCTCCGTCACAGATTCCCGTAAAGCATGAGCAGGTAAAATTACCAATCCAGTGGTGCGTAAGAGGGGAGCAAAGGGTTCTTGGGTAACAAATTCTACTTGGCGATCGCTTACTTTTCTCACCTTAGGTAGTTGACGACTTTGACCAATGCGTAATACATCCCTAGCATCTGTAGGAATTTTTTCATTAAAATAAATGTTGTTGTAAGTAAATACCACATCATCTACAGTCAGTGGTTTACCATCAGACCATTTTAAATCTGGACGGAGAGTAAAAACAATTCTTAAGTTATCATCAGAAATTTTCCAGGATTCAGCCAAAGCTGGCTCTATTTTGCTAGTAATGGGGTTTTCGGTAATTAAGCCCTCAAAAGTTAAACCAAAAATATTGGGTGATTCCTGACTCAAAGCATAGTTAAAGGTTTTGGGGTCGCTAAGAATACTTTGTACCAGTTGGGGAACCTTAGCAGCCTTGGACTGGAAATTACTAGGGTTACAAGCCACAACCGTGAGTAATGTTGTGCAAGTCAGGATAATAGGTAGCCAAAAACGCTGTATGGAAGGCAAAATCCGAGGAAATTTCATCATATAAGTCTTGTTAGATGCTATCCAAAATAATTAATTGTTAATTCAGTCTGTATAAATAAAGGTAATGGTTGTTGGTTGTTGGTTGTTGGTTGTTAGTTGACAGTTGACGGTTGACGGTTTGTTTGTTTTCTCCATCACTCCATCACTCCATCACTCCATCACTCCTTCCCTCCATCACTCCTTCCCTCCATCACTCCATCACTCCTTCCCTCCTTCCCTCCATCACTGTGAGAGTAAAACAACAGCATAAGCGCAAATTCCCTCTTCCCGTCCCACGGGACCTAATTTTTCATTAGTTGTGGCTTTAACTCCCACTTGATTGGGTTCTAATTGTAAAACACCTGCCAAATTATCCCGCATTTTGTGAATGTGGGGCTTTAGCTTCGGTTTTTCGGCAACGACAACCGAATCAATGTTACTAATTTGCCAACCCCCTTCTTTAATCAACCTATCTACTTGAGACAATAAGATTAAACTATCTGCCCCAGACCATTGAGGATCGCTAGGAGGAAAATAATGTCCAATATCTCCCAAAGATAGCGCCCCTAACATGGCATCCATAATGGCATGGGTAAGCACATCAGCATCACTATGACCTAATAAGCCCAATTGATGGGGAATATTGACCCCACCTAAAATCAAAGGGCGATCGCTGACCAATTTGTGGATATCATAGCCATTACCAATGCGGATCTTCATTTTGAATTTATTTTGTTAGGGTTCATCAGTTATTTGTGATTCTTCATCTGTCATTTGTCAAGATTTATTCTGGATGATGTGAATTTTCTGGATTCTTATGGTTACCATTTTCTTGGTGTTGATGCTTTCCCTCCTCCCAAGCTTGGAGCATATCGGGACGACGGATACGAGTTCTTTCAATTTGTTGTTCGTATCGCCATTGAGCAATTTTGGCATGATTTCCAGATAGCAATACATCTGGAACCTGCCAACCGCGAAAATTAGCTGGACGGGTATATTGGGGAAAGTCTAAAAGTCCATCTTCAAAACTTTCCGCTTTGAGAGATTCGACCTTACCTACCGTTCCAGGTAGAAGGCGTACCACACCATTGACTAAAGCCATAGCGGGAATTTCTCCCCCAGTGAGAATAAAATCACCCAAAGATACCTCACGGGTGACTAAATTTAGCACTCGCTCATCCACCCCTTCATAATGACCACAAATGACAACTAATTGGTCATAATTACTGGCTAAATCCCGCAATAGAGGTTGATTCATAGTTTGTCCTTGGGGACTCATCAAAATTATCTCTCTACGCGGTAAAATAGGCAGCGACTCTACAGCAGAGAAAATGGGTTCTGGTTTCATCAGCATACCCACACCACCGCCATAGGGTTCATCATCTACCTTGCGATGCTTATCATTGGTAAAATCTCTAGGATTAACCAAATTGACTTGGGCAATCTGTTTTGACAAGGCTCTACCAAGTAGCCCAGAATTGAAAACAGAGGTAAAACTATCAGGAAACAGCGTAACTATATCAAAGCGCACAGTAATTCGTATTGGAGGACACTAATCTTAAATGTGAATGTCTAATAAAACTGCAAGCCGATGTCCGGTGGAACAAAGATCGACTAAATTAATAACGTATGTAAGTATTAGAAACATTGTGATCCCCTAGGGAGCCAAAAATTTTTCTAATTACTTAATTTATGTTTAAATATTGTCACATCTACATCTAAATTAATTATCTAAACTAGGTTAACAACTTCCAGGATGCATCGAGCCAGCCTCAAGAAAACCCGCGTCAATCCCTGCTTTCTCAAAGCAGAATTTTGCCAGTTTGGGAAAAAAAGACAGGTGAGCAACAAGGCGGCTGGTGTTGAGGAATGGGAACGAACAGATGAAATCAGCGGCGTCTCCCCCGTCAACCCAGAAGTTGGAGTGGTGGCTTTCCAGAAGTCTTTATGTGAGAATACTTTGTATTCTCATGGGTTAAAGCCCTTACCAAAAGGTGGAATAGCGGCTGACCATAAGGATAGGGCAGCTTCTGGTGCTCATAACTTCAGGAGTCGATCCAAACTGCGGACAGTGTCTTCTATCCAGGGACACTATACAAACAATCGGGCTACTAACCTTGTTTCATTCACCTGAAGTTGTTGACAGGAGAAACACCAATGCCGCAATTAAAAGCTAAATCGCTGGAAATGAGGACACCCCAAGCAACAAAAACCGCCGTTCTAGTTATCGGAGGCGCAGAAGATAAAGTTCACGGACGTGAGATCCTGAGAACTTTTTTTGCTCGTGCTGGTGCTAGCGATGCCTATATTACCATTATTCCATCTGCCTCCCGCGAACCATCCATAATTGGCGATCGCTATATTCGTATATTTGAAGACATGGGGGCGAAGAAGGTTGAATTACTAGATATTAGGGAACGCGAACAGTGCGAATACCGAGAGTATAAAGAATCCCTGGAATCCTGTACCGGGGTATTTATGACTGGAGGAGACCAATTACGTCTTTGTGGCGTTTTAGCCGACACCCCAGCGATGGAAATTATCCGTAAGCGTGTTAGAACTGGACAGCTAACCTTAGCTGGTACTAGTGCAGGAGCCGCTGTTATGGGTCATCATATGATTGCAGGAGGTGGTAGTGGGGAATCTCCCAATCGCTCTCTTGTGGATATGGCAACCGGCTTAGGTCTAATCCCAGAGGTGGTTGTGGATCAACACTTTCACAATCGCAATCGCATGGGTAGACTGATTAGTGCTATATCCTCCCATCCCGATAGATTAGGTATTGGTATCGATGAAGATACCTGTGCTTTATTTGAACGAGATGGTTGGTTACAAGTCATAGGTAAAGGCTCGGTGACAATTGTCGATCCCACAGAAGTGACTCACACCAATGAGCCTCATGTGGGAGCTAGCGACCCTTTAACCATTCACAATCTACGATTGCACGTCCTTGGTCATGGTGATTGTTTTCACCTTTACCAACGTACAGTTTTACCCGCAGTGTACCGCCTATCCAGCTGACGGAATCGGGTATCTGAGGTTACACTGAGTTGACTGCGAATTTCGACGTTACACTAGATAAATTAAGGATAAAGCGACGTAAACAGTCAAAAACTGTTTACAGCTAACAGTGAAGCGGTTAATCCCAGTAAGAAACTAGAATTTTGGTTCCGAATCTCCATCTACCTATTCCCATGAGAATCCTCAAGATCCAGACCTTACGCGGCCCCAATTATTGGAGCATTCGACGCCACAAGTTGATCGTCATGCGCCTCGACTTAGAGCACCTTGCGGACATACCATCGAACGAAATCCCTGGCTTCTACGACGGATTAGTGGAAGCACTACCAAGTTTGGAGGGACATTTTTGTTCGCCCGGTTGCCGTGGTGGGTTCTTAATGCGGGTGCGTGAAGGCACCATGATGGGTCACATAGTAGAACACGTAGCTCTAGAACTCCAGTCACTGGCTGGCATGGATGCTGGCTTTGGTCGCACCCGTGAAACTTCAACATCGGGAGTGTATCAGGTAGTTTTCGAGTATCTAAATGAAGAAGCAGGACGTTATGCAGGCAGAGCTGCCGTGCGTCTGTGTCAAAGTATTGTAGATCGTGGTCGTTATCCCAAGGCAGAATTGGAACAAGACATCCAGGATTTACGAGATTTTTGGCGAGAAGCTAGCCTTGGTCCTTCCACCGAAGCAATTGTCCAAGAAGCAGAGAAAAGAGGTATCCCTTGGACACCTCTAGGGGCTCGCTTTTTGATTCAGTTGGGATATGGGGCGCATCAAAAGCGGATACAAGCCACCATGTCAGAAAAAACAGGCATTTTGGGAGTCGAACTAGCTTGTGATAAGGAAGCAACTAAACGAATTTTGGCTGACTCTGGAGTGCCTGTACCCAAGGGTACGGTAATTAACTTTTTTGATGAATTGGAGGATGCCATTGAATATGTTGGTGGCTATCCCATTGTGATTAAACCTTTGGATGGTAATCACGGTAGGGGGATCACCACTGATATTAGAAGTTGGGAAGAAGCAGAAGCCGCATACGATGGTGCCAGACAAATTTCCCGTTCTTTGATTGTGGAACGATATTATGTGGGACGGGATCACCGAGTACTGGTTATAGACGGCAAAGTTGTGGCGGTAGCCGAACGAGTTCCTGCCCATGTTGTAGGTGATGGCAAATCGACAATCGTTGAATTGGTAGAGGAAACCAATAAAGACCCCAAACGTGGTGACGGCCATGATAACCTACTCACCAAAATCGAACTGGATCGTACTAGCTACCAGTTAATGGAACGGCAAGGCTATACGGAAAACAGTGTTTTACCTGAGGGTAAAGTGTGTTATTTACGACCCACTGCTAATTTAAGTACAGGGGGAGTAGCAATCGATCGCACAGACGAGATCCATCCAGAAAATGTGTGGTTAGCACAACGGGTAGTAAAAATAATTGGTTTGGATATTGCCGGGATGGATATTGTCACCAGTGACATTAGTCGTCCTTTGCGGGAAGTAGATGGGGTGATTGTAGAAGTCAATGCCGCTCCTGGGTTCCGGATGCACGTGGCTCCCAGCAAAGGTATTCCCCGCAATGTTGCCGGTGCAGTCATGGATATGCTGTTCCCCGCCGATAAATCGAGCCGGGTACCAATCTTGAGTGTGACAGGTACCAATGGTAAAACTACTACTACACGTTTATTAGCACATATTTTTAGACAGACAAATAAAGTTGTAGGTTATACAACCACAGACGGAACTTATATCGGTGATTACTTAGTAGAAGCAGGGGATAATACTGGACCCCAGAGTGCCCAGCTAATTTTGCAAGACCCAACAGTAGAGGTGGCAGTACTGGAAACCGCAAGAGGTGGTATTCTTCGTTCTGGTCTGGCATTTCAATCTGCCAATGTGGGTGTGGTATTAAATGTGGCTGCTGACCATTTAGGCTTGGGTGATATTGATACCATCGATCAGTTGGCTCACCTCAAGAGTATTGTGGCGGAAGCGGTGTTCCCCAATGGTTATACGGTACTTAATGCGGATGACCATCGGGTAGCGGTGATGGCTGAGAAGACCAAAGCCAATATTGCCTACTTCACCATGAACCCCGATTCGGAGTTGGTGAGAAACCATATCCAAAGGGGAGGAGTAGCAGCAGTATATGAAAATGGCTTTTTGTCAATCCTCAAAGGGGATTGGACTCATAGAATTGAAAGGGCAGATAATATACCCTTAACTATGGGTGGAAAAGCACCATTTATGATTGCTAATGCCCTGGCGGCTTCCTTGGCAGCATTTGTCCAAAATGTCACCATTGAGCAAATTCGTTCCGGATTAAATACCTTCCGTGCTTCTGTGAGTCAAACTCCAGGAAGAATGAATTTGTTTAACTTGGGTAACTACCATGCTTTAGTCGATTATGCCCATAACCCAGCCAGCTATGAAGCATTGGGTGCTTTTGTTCGCAATTGGACAACAGGCGATCGCATTGGTGTTATTGGTGGGCCAGGCGATCGTCGGGATGAAGATTTTGTCACCCTAGGTAAGTTATCAGCGCAAATCTTTGATCGCATTATTATCAAAGAAGATGATGACAATCGGGGTAGGGTTAGGGGTTCAGCAGGGGATTTGATTGCTGAAGGTATTCGGCAAGTCAAGCCAGATTGTAACTATGAAGTAGTTCTGGATGAAACCCAAGCCATCAATAAAGCTTTGGATGAAGCTCCTGACAATAGTTTGGTGGTGATATTACCAGAAAGCGTCACCCGTGCGATTAACTTAATCAAGGCACGGGGTGTAGTCAAAGAAGAAATTCCCCAACAAAATGCCTCTACAAATACCGTAGACTCCCCAGTTGGTATTCCTTCTTCTGTGGCTCATACTGTATAGTCATTGACGAGCGATCGCCACTGATACTGTTTAATAAAAATCTAGATATCTAGTACGTCGCGGCGTAAAGACCATAACCATTTATAAGAGGTCAAAGCTAGAAAATACAGTAATTTTGACTTTTTAATGCGTGACTGACCCGTAGGGGTACTAAATGTTGTAGAGACGTGACATATCGCGTCTCTACATGGTTTATAATGCGCCTAAGTTAATACGCAGCTAATTGTATAAAGTCAAAAAATCAAGTGATTGTAGTGTGGGCAGCGTTCGACGGCTCGACTGAGCTGAGCCGAACGTCTGAGCTCACGCCGAAGTCCTGCCCGCTATACAATTTAGACGCTTAACAGCTTACTGGGTAGTATTGATCACTATTTTTGTTCTGATTCCGAATTGGTGTCGTCATGGGGATTATTAATTTCCTCCTTAAAGCCTCGTAAGGTTTTACCCAATGTACTACCCAGTAAGCTGTTAAGCGTCTAAATTGTATAGCGGGCAGGACTTCGGCGTGAGCTCAGACGTTCGGCTCAGCTCAGTCGAGCCGTCGAACGCTGCC
>JASJCJ010000096.1 GCA_030066045.1 Calothrix sp. MO_167.B12 | reverse complement strand
TTGACTACTCCCACCCCTAAAGGGAGTGGGATTCAGATAGTTAGAAGTTAGGATTAACTATCTTATCTACATCGAACAGGTTTAATTGCTCGCCTAACGAGTTCCCCGGCAAACGCTTTTTGCTGCGAGAGCGGCGTTTTATCTCCTTTGTTCCTGTTGATTCAGGATAGGGCGTTTCAAACAGTCGAAGCTGTTTTGGTTCCGAGCAGTCCACCCGTACCGTTTTTAAGTACTTGGCAGGATATTTACAAGCAACTGATAGACCTAGTTGCTCAATCCCTTTAAGTTTGATGTTTCTTGCTGCTTGCAAGTCGGCATGGTCAAAATGTCCGCAATTGGAGCAAATAAACTTTTCACCGTCGCGAGAAGCTTTATCAACATGACCGCAGTGGGAACACTTTTGACTTGTATATTGAGGTGCAACTTTAACAACGAGTACGCCTGACTTTGCAGCCACAACGTTAATTTTTTGAGTTAAAGAATACCAACTTGCATCAAGTATAGAACGGTTAAGTCCTACTTTTCGGGACTGACCATTTTTTGTATAGTTACCGTTTTCGTCTTTTTTTGGTTTACATCTTGCTGACATTCCTTTGATGTTTAAATCTTCTAGAATTACAGCATCAGCACGTTTAACAATTTTATTCGCTACTTGCCATTGATAAGTCTCACGACGTTGTTTAATGCGTTTATGTAGCCTACCAATGCGATTATATGCTTTGCGTTTGTTACTTTTACCTTTTTTACGAGATGCACGGCGAGAACGAACGCGCATTAATCTTTTAGTTCTTTTATTAGTGTTAAATCTAGGATTAGCTATTTGAGAACCATCAGAAAGATGGACTAACTTTGTTAATCCTAAATCACAACCAATTACTGTTTTAATCTCTGATGGTTTTACCTCAACTGTTTGAGGAATAGTTTTATCCTCAACTTTGATGCTGATGTACCAACCATCAGCTTTTTGTCTAATAGTTGCTGACTTAACCTTAAAACCCTCTGGAATGGAGCGAGAATTATGATAATCAACCCAACCGAGACTCTTAATATTTATACCAGTTGAGGTTACATCTTTGTTCTCAATGTTGGTGATAGTGAAGCTTTTAAACTTGCTTCTACGCTTAGGTTTTGGTCCACCTTTACCATTACCAAAAAATCCATCAAACGCATTATCTAGTCGCTTTACGTTTTGCTGTAAAGCGGTACTGTTGACGCGCTTATACCAAGGGCGAGACTTTTTAAGTTCCTTGAGATTAGCATCCTGAATAGCACCCGCAGAACGTCTTTTTAGCAATCCCGTTTTCTTGTCTGGCTTTTGAGTATATACCTCGCCAGACGCACCATTCCTAGAGATGCAACAAGTTAAGGCGCAATGCGTGACAGGGAAGTTTTGGCTAATAGTCCAATCTTCCTGAGATGCGTAGTACGTATAGTTTCTATCTTTTAGATTGTAGTTGTACTGATGGTAGAGCATATCAACCCAACTACTTAATTCTACTGCTTGCTCCTTTCTAGGATTTAATTTAAACACCATTCCCATCAGCACTTGACATTCACCTCCTGTGTTTATTACTCTTATCTATAGTCACATATTAATACTAATTACCTATAAATGTCAACAAGTTATAGACACAAAAATACTTCTGTTTCGTTAATCAACTATCACTTTGTTTGGACTCCAAGACGCAGAAAGAAAGTTCTTAAAAATCAAGTAGCGAAACGTTTGGAAGAACTGATTAGAATTATTGCTCAAGATTTAATGTGCAAGGTTATTGAAGTAGCGATTGAGCCTGACCATGTTCATTTATTTCTTAATTCTCGCCCCGACCTTGCACCTGACCAAGTTATGTTTAGAATTAAAGGTGCGACTAGCAGGTATTTAAGGAAAGAGTTCCCAGACCTAAAAAAAATGCCGTCAATGTGGACTCGAAGTTATTTTGTCTCAACAGCAGGCAATGTATCATCTGAAACTATAGAAAAGTACATCGCCGCTCAAGGTACTAGGAACTAGGCACCTAAAGGTGCTTGCTCAAATTTCATCCCACGATTAAAAACCGTGGGCTTTCATTCTCGATATTTCTGTAAACAGAATCATAACTGAAATGATTTCCCATGTCTGTCAACCATCAACAAGCAAATATAAGCAAAATTCAATCCTGTGATTGGTCTATCACAGAATTACCGGGATTAAGTCCAGAAGAACAATCCCAATTACTCAACTGTGGAATCACCACAACAGCTATTTTAATTGCCCAAGCCAATCATCCAGCCGCTAAAGTAGCGCTGTCAAATAAATTAAAGGTGAATATTAATTATGTTCATAAATGGGTGGCCTTAGCGGATTTAGCGCGTATTCCTAGCGTGGGAACCCAATATTGCGGCTTACTACTCCATGCTGGTATTGCTTCTGTAGCTCAGTTAGTTAATGTTCCTACCCATCGATTACACAAACAAATCCTCCGCCTGCAAGTAGCAACCATGCAGCGACGAGATTTGTGTCCTACAGTTGAACTAGTACAACAATGGATTCAACAAGCTCAAATGATTGGGAGTTAGGTGTTCGGAGTTCGGTGTTCGGAGTTCGGAGTTCGGGAGTTAGACCTCTCTCCAATCTTAATTTTTAACCAAAACTCCATTGAGGAAAATTTCTGCCAATCCTTCCGCCATTTGTTGCATTTCTTGGGCAGATGCATCAGGCTCAATCAGGGTATTATGGGAAAAACCTGCGATCGCAAACATTCCTAAAAACACCTTAGCGACTAATTTGGCATCCATCTGGCGATAGATTCCTCGATCCATAGCTGTTTGGAAAAAGGCTTCTGCCACATCAGTCATTTTGCTAATGACTTCAGACTGAATACGTTCCCGTAAATCTGGATGAAATTGTGCTTCCATGAAACAGACTCGCATCATTTCGGCATTTTCCTTCATATTCCACATCCGGCGCCGCATGACTTGAGCCA
The DNA here is from genome assembly GCA_030066045.1 of Calothrix sp. MO_167.B12. Lineage (GTDB taxonomy): Bacteria > Cyanobacteriota > Cyanobacteriia > Cyanobacteriales > Nostocaceae > Calothrix_A. Next base: position 18,462 of record JASJCJ010000096.1, on the reverse strand, counting down.
CAGCCTTATAATTAGCCATTTCACTCAATTCTGTGAGTAGATCGGTTAAAATATCCACCCATCCAGCAGTTGCTACTTCAATTAAAATTGCCTTTTTATTGGGAAAATGACGAAACAGCGTTCCTTCTGCCACACTGGCAGCCTTAGCTAAATCGCGGGTGGTGGTACCATCAAATCCTTGAGCCGCAAACAATCGCCGCGCCGCTTGTAAAATGCGATCGCGTGTTTGTGCTTCTGAAGGCGGGGAAGAATTAAAAACTCGCATAACAATTATAGTTATAGTGATATCTGCGGAACTGAACCCGTAGCATTATTGTCTAACGTCCAACACAAAAAGCCGAGAAAGCTTAATACTAGATTAACGCCTTGTTTACTGCCAATCTGATTGGTTTGTTCACGAAAATTTACTTTTATTGCTGTTTATGAGTCAGTTACATTACTTAAAACCAGTTGAGGTTAACAAAGTTATCATCAAGCTTTTGATTGCCTTGTTGTTGGCAGTATTCTGCTCTTGGGGATTAGTACCAGGGGTGGCATTTGCCAAAACTACAACCACTAGCACTTCTATCAAACCATATCTGGATCGGGTGATTCAGAATATGACGGAGTTCCGTCTGAATAATGGAATGAAGTTCATTGTACTGGAAAATCACGAAGCACCAGTGGTTTCTTTTGTCACTTATACTGATGTGGGTGGTGTGGATGAGCCGGATGGGAAGACTGGTGTGGCACACTTTCTGGAGCATTTGGCATTTAAAGGCACAACTCGCATTGGTACTAAAAATTACAAGCTTGAAAAACCCTTACTTGACCGTTTGGATCGGTTGGACAAGGAAATTCAAGCTGCGAAAGCTGCTGGTAAAACCGATGAAGTTGCTCAACTCCAAGCCAAGTTTAATGGTACTGAATCCTTGGCGGCTAAACTAGTGGAGCAAAATAAATTAGGACAAATTGTGGAGCAGGCTGGTGGTGTGGGTTTAAATGCTACTACTTCCACAGAAGCAACTCGTTACTTTTACAGTTTTCCTTCTAATAAGCTGGAATTATGGATGTCTTTAGAGTCAGAGAGATTTTTAGAACCCGTATTTCGAGAATTTTATAAAGAAAAAAATGTCATTCTAGAAGAACGACGTTTACGGGTGGAAAATTCTCCCATTGGACAGATGTTGGAGAAGTTTATGGATACAGCCTACACGGTTCATCCCTATAGAAGACCTGTGATAGGTTATGACGAGGATATCCGTAATTTGACTAGGGATGACGTACAGAAATTTTTTGACACCCACTATGTACCTAGTAATATCACCATTGCCATTGTTGGTGATGTCAAACCTACTGAGGTGAAAAAACTAGCACAGGTTTACTTTGGGCGTTACAAAACTGGTTCCAAATCTATGGATAAAATTGCCACGGAACCCAAACAGTCAAAAACCAAGGAAGTAATCTTAAAATTAAAGTCCCAGCCTTGGTATTTGGAAGGCTACCATCGCCCAGCCATTACCCATCCAGATGAGCCAGTGTATAACATTATGGGTAGACTGATGAGTGATGGACGTACTTCCCGTTTATATAAGTCTTTGGTAGAAGAACAACGGTTAGCATTGACAGCCCAAGGTTTTAGTGGCTATCCCGGTGATAAGTATCCCAATTTAATGTTATTTTATGCCCTCACCGCTCCTGGTCATTCAGTGGATGAAGTCGCAACCGCTTTGAGGCAACAGATTACTAAGTTAAAGACAGAGTTAGTATCTCAAACCGATTTGGAACGAGTCAAAACCCAAGCTCGGGCAGAATTATTACGTGCCCTCAACTCCAATATGGGTATGGCACAGCAGCTATTGGAATATGAAATTAAAACAGGTTCTTGGCGGAATTTGTTTCAACAAATAGATGCCTTAGAAGCAGTGACTGCGGCTGATATTCAGCGGGTGGCGAAGGCAACATTTACCCCAGAGAACCGTACTGTGGGTAAACTTTTGTCAAAGGAAAAATAATTCTCAATTCTTCATTCTAAATTCTAAATTCTCCTATGCACAGGTACAAGTCTCACATAAGAAATAAAAGGCTAATGGCACTGAAAAATCTCAAATCTATCATCCTACATGGGAAAAGATTTGTGTATGTAGTGGTAATTGCGATCGCTTGTTTACTTTTTACATTTAACCTTTCTTGGGCGGCAACGGAGGCAAAACATTACACAGATTTACAATTTCCACCACTTGCAGATGTCAATTTACCCAACCATGAACGGTATGTAATGAAAAATGGTATGGTGGTGTACTTAATGGAAGACCATCAACTACCCTTAATAAGTGGTTCTGCAATCGTTCGTACTGGTTATCGTTTAGAGCCTGGAAATCAAGTTGGCTTGGCTAGTTTAGTTGGTACGGTAATGCGAACCGGAGGAACTAAGAAGCATTCCCCCAACGAACTGAATCAAATTTTGGAACAAAAAGCCGCCGCTGTGGAAACTGGAATTGGCGGCACCTCCGGTGGTGCGAGTTTTAATACTCTGCGTGAAGACTTAAACACAGTGTTTGGATTATTTGCAGAAGTCATCCGCGAACCAGTATTTGCGGAAAATAAATTAGATTTAGCCAAAACCCAACAAAAGGGACAAATTGCTCGACGCAATGATAAACCCGATAGCATAGCTAGTCGGGAATTTAATAAATTAATCTACGGTAAAGATAGCCCCTATGCCCGTACCACTGAATATGCAACCTTAGATAATATCTCCCGGGAAGACTTAATCAAGTTCTACCAGCAGTATTTCCACCCCAATAATATGATTTTGGGGATTGTGGGAGATTTTGACCCCCAGCAAATGAAATCCCTCATTCAAGCCAAGTTTGGTGATTGGGAAAGAAACCCCCAAATAGCTAAAAGTCAATTACCAAAGGTGTCTCAAGCTAATTCTGGTGGTGTCTTTTTTGTCAACCAACCCCAATTAACTCAAAGTAATATCCTGATTGGACATTTGGGTGGACAATTGAATAATTCTGATTATCCAGCACTGGATGTATTAAATGGAGTTCTCAACGGTTTTGGGGGGCGCTTATTTAATGAAATCAGGAGTCGTCAAGGTTTAGCATACTCCGTATATGGTGCTTGGAGCGCTCGCTATGACTACCCAGGGGTATTCATAGCCGGCGGACAAACTCGTTCTGATGCCACGGTACAATTTATCAAGGCAATTCAGACAGAAATCAAGCGTATTCAAGCTCAACCTGTCAGTGCCAAAGAACTAGCTTTTGCCAAAGAATCTACCCTCAACTCCTTTGTATTCAACTTTCAAGATCCTGGACAAACCCTGTCTCGGTTGATGCGATATGAATATTACGGTTATCCAGCTGATTTCTTGTTTCGCTATCGTCGCGCAGTGGAAGCCACTACAGCCGCTGATGTTCAGCGAGTAGCTCAAAAATATTTGCAACCAGATAAATTAGTTACATTAGTGGTAGGCAATCAAAAAGCAATTAATCCACCTCTAACAAAATTAGCTGCACAGATTATACCCCTAGATGTGACAATTCCTGGTTCACCGCGATCGCAAGCTAAAAAATAATTTCTAGCGTTGCTGAATTGAGGGATGATTTTACCCAATTCGCAAGGAATTTGCGGGGCTTACATCCCCGCCTTCAGCAACGGCTAATTTCTCTTACGTTTTTTAATAAAAAAATAGTTAATTTGCTTGCGTTAACTCATATGAAATCCGGATGATTAGTTACCGCAAAAACTTCACCCCCTTCCCCTCTCCTTATTAAGATGTCATTGGCTAATTAGGGGTATCACCCCCTAATTAAACGACACTTTTGGTTCTTCAGGGGTATTAATATTTTTTAACCAATTATAGTAGTTTTCAATTGAATAAAATACAGTCTTATGGGATGTAATTCTAATCCATCTTAAATACTAGAAATCAACTTTGTATTCTAATCAACCGAAAAATACTATATTTCAAATCTCCAGGTTTTAGACATGGGGTCAATCCAAAATCTAAAATTGATTGACCTCAAAAACTAAAAATTATAAGATGCATAAGCATCCTTTTTGTGTGCTCAAAATTATTTAGCTTCAGAAGTGAAATATTAGAAATCCCTAAACCTTTTGAGGGAACAAGCAATTTTGCCTCCTTTGGATATGAGTAGAACGTTAAATAAAAAGGAGATTAATTCATGAAACAATACCTAACCCTTGAGACAGATCTGGTTAAAGTACAAGCCATTGCCAAAGAAGCGACGATTTGGGCTTATCCGATGGTGGAAAATTACCAAAGCATTTACAGCTTGGCGATTGACCGCAACAGTCCGAACTATAAAGGTCCAATGAACCAGATCCACAATGTATCACGGGTGTTTACGCCAGAGGATACGGCCATTATCACTCCGAATTCAGATACACCTTATTCATATCTGATTATGGATCTACGAGCTGAACCTTTAGTAGTCACTATGCCGCCTATTGATCCAAATCGTTACTACTCCCTGCAACTTGTTGACCTCTACACCTTCAACTTTGACTATCTCGGTACTCGGGTTGAAGGTAATGGTGGAGGTAGCTATCTAATAGCAGGACCAAATTGGAGTGGAGAGAACCCCCAAGGAGTCAAACGAGTGATTTCCTCGGAAACAAATTTGGTTTTCTCACAATTCCGCACACAGCTTTTCAATCCTGACGACCTCGACAATGTGATCAATGTCCAGGAACAATATAAGGTTCAACCCTTGAGCGAGTTTGTTGGGACTCAGCCACCGCAAGCTCCTCCAGAACTAGACTATCCGCCGATCTCTCGTGACACATTGCAGGAGAATTTCTTTGAATATGTGAATTTCTTACTTCAATTTTGCCCAACCCATCCGACTGAAGTAGAACTGCGCGAGAGGTTTAAAACAATTGGAGTGGAACCTGGAGCAGTATTTCCTCCAGCAGGAGTATCTCAAGATTGGCTCAATGCCATCAGCGCAGGTCAAGAAGAAGGGATGAACGAAATCGATCAAGTTGCCCAGGAGACTACAACCTCGGCTGGATTGTTTGGAACGCGAGAAGAACTCGATAATGATTATCTCAAACGTGCGGTGGCAGCGCGACTGGGTATCTATGGAAATTCAGACGCTGAGGCGTTTTATCCTGCTTACCAAAAAGATTCCAACGGAAAATTGCTCGATAGCGGACAGCATAATTATGTATTGCGACTTCCTGACGGAGACTTACCGGCAACAGCCTTCTGGTCAGTGACCATGTACGATGGCAAGACCCGCTTTTTGATTCATAACCCCATAGATCGTTACCTGATTAATTCCTCGATGCTGCCAGAACTGCAAACAGATGCAGATGGAGGGATTACCCTGTATCTACAACACAAATCCCCAGGCGCGGATAAAGAATCAAACTGGCTACCAGCCCCCGATGGACTGATGTTTGTTGTGATGCGTCTCTACATACCGGAAGAGTCTGTACTCAGTGGTGACTGGCAAGCTCCACCAATAGTTATATCTGACTAAACTCATCGCTTGTCCCAGAAAACTGACGTTGCTGAATTTGAGTATAAATTGTAATTTTTTACCTTGAATCTTGGCATATCAAGTTCATTTATAAGTTACGCACACAATAAGTAGGAAAACAATGACAACTACTACCTTTACTGTAAAAGAAGCATACGAGTATGCCAGCCCTTCCCTGCAAAGTCACGAAGCCATTTTGACATTTATAAAAAACAATGGTCTCAAGACAAATGGTTTCTACCATTATAAAAAATTGATAGATCATACCTTTGAAGGAGTGGTTTCGCCAAATAACGATACAATCTACTCCTGTGTCTTAGTAGACCTACGTGAAAGTCCTCAAATCTTTACCGTTCCGGATACAGGCGATCGCTATCTTAGTGTAATGATGACCGACCTACGGGCTTATAACTTTGATGTTTTGGTGCAGAGTCCTGGGCAGTATCTATTTGCGGTCAAAGGTTACAGTGGTTCGGTGCCTGATGGTGTCAAACTCTACGAAACTGAGTCCGATATTCTATTCTTTGTTGTGCGAACGGCAGTAAATGGAGAGGACGATCTTCCTAATGTCTACCAGATCCAAGATGCGATGATGATCGAACCCCTAAACTCAGTGGAAGACAATCACAAACCCCTAGATGCACCCCCCATTGAAGACCATTGGGTAACACGAATTCAGTGGATACTGGAACACAGCCCTGCATTAGATACCGTTGATAAAGACATAGCGGACTTCATTCAAACCCTGACTCCCAGTCCTGAGAACCAACAAATTGGTGAAACAACCCGCACCGAGCTATTGGATTACGGTAATACAATTACGGATACCAAAGGGATGTATGGCAAGCGAGAAAACATCACTGTGGATCATCGCACCCGTGCTGCTAGTAATCTTTATCAGCATTTAGCATTGGAAAACGAACGAGCAGCTTACCCCAAAATTTCCACAGATGATTATGGCAATACTTTAGTGGGTTCAAAGGGTTATACCTTTACCATGCCTGCTGAGTCTCCTGTGACAGACCTTGGTTTTTGGTCTTTGACAGTTTATGTGACTGAGACCAAGCAATTTGTCCCTAACGATGAAAAACGCTATCGAATCTCTGACACCATTGGAGTACCCAATGAAGACAGAACGGTAACAATTACGATAGGTGGTGTTGAGGGTGAGGCTAAAAATTGGCTACCTCTTACCAACGATGACAAAGAATGGTATGCACTTCTACGGTTGTATGAAGGCAAACCAGAAGTAGTGGACGGAACCTGGCTAGTACCACCAATCGTAAAAGTTAGTTGAATCGAATAATTATTCCAGCAATTCTCATTTTGAAATAAATAGGGAGTAATACCAATTCTATGTAAAGTTGCGCCAAATAAAGCCTGCTCCCGGCAGGCTTTGTTCGTATAGCCCCACTCTTCTAGAGTGAGGGAAATATAGCGCGACCTCATACAGAATTGGTATAAGTTTTCTCTAAAAACAAGAGAAAAGAATCTTCTTTTTTTTTACAATGAGAATTACTGACATTTCCATCTCCACCGTGAATTCTTTGCAATTCTAAATAATTACCATTATTAATTTAATTTGAAAGATTGCAGTTGTTTTTTGAATTTATCTAAGACTTGCTGCCACTGATTTTTTTTAACTGGTATGGGCACATTTGCTGGTGGTAGTTCAGAATTAAGATGACGATAATAATCCCAAATTTCCCAATAAGGACAACCAGGTTGAATCCGAATACCAGCCCAATGGAGATATTGCAAAGGTTGGTTAACTGTTGGATCGATTAGTATATTTCCCTGTTGCTGAAAATGGGGAGTTCCTGCCCAATTTCCCGGTGCTTGACCCTCTCTGTGGACGATATTAAAATGCCGAGGAATGCGTTGCAAACGCATATAATTAATAATCGGTTGGTCGGAAGTTTTTTGGGAAAAATCAAAATATTCTGGATGTGCTGCACATTCAGCAAAAGTTTCGTATAAGTCATTTTCGGAAATAAAGTTTTTCTTAGAACCCCATAAACCACCATTAAAAATATCTTTAACCTCAGTTTCATTAAATACTTTATCTTCTATAATTTTGGATGTAAATACATTGGTAATACCGCCTAAATGCTGATAATCACAACAAATAAAATCTGCCTGGGATAAATAATTGAGATTGTCAATTATTTTTTCAAACACAACAATATCAGTATCAATATATAAAAATTCTTCAAAGGGACCGAACCAACAAGCTTGTTTACGAAATTGATTGGGACGGGCGAAAAAATTCCCACCAAAAATGTTGTATAATTGATTTGATAAGCGGTCAATAAAATCTAAATCTTCATATATCTCTACCCCATAATATTTATTCAGAATCTTGACAATATTGTGATAATTATCATCATAAGGAATCATCACAATTGGTGTATCTACGTCGTATAATCTGATACTATTAAGGAGAGCGATCGCATTATCTGTTACCCTATCATTAGCGATAATATAAATTCCCCGTTTCATTGATTAAACCTCAACTTATAATCCTAATTTTCTAAAAACTCGCGTGCCTAAATTTGGCGTTGTATGGTATTTCTTAGGTTTGTCTGTAAACTTTGGTCGTTGTTCTGGTTGATGGAGATAGCGGTAATGTAAGAAAATTTCCCTGTAGGGTAAATCAAAATTTTCTCCCGCACAAACGCGACTAAATAATTGAGAAGAGACCCCAATATAATGAATATAAGTTAAGCGATTACCTCGGTCATATAAAATATTATTTCTGGATTCAAAATGAGGTGAAGTTACACAACAACCAGTTCTTTCATTGCCTGGTAGATGGTTAGCAAAATTATAGCTAGGAATACCTAATCGCATCATCATATAATTAAGGATAGTTTGGTCAGGAGCCATCTCATAAAGAATTTCTGCTTCTCCTTGTTGCAATTTATCTAATATCCATTCCCGTTGTTGGTAATTAAATAAATTTTTTTTAGAGCCATAAAAGCCCGAACAAAATATTTCTGTTTGCAGCCTCTCTGATGTAAATAATTCCCTCAGTTTGACGGCATCTGTATGATAAACATGGGATAAATCTGTATATTGAAAGTCATAAACGACCCAATCATGTTGATTGAGTTGAGCAAAAATTTGCTCCAGTGGACTCATTAATAAAGTATCGGCATCCATGTAGACAAAACGCTCAAATGGTCCATCAAATGCACAATAACGTCGATGGGTTCCGAACCGGAAGTATGTATCGCAGCCGAATTCGCGCCAATTTTTCTTGGCTGTGGGGTGGGTATCCCAGACACGACGGGCAAAATTATCCCATTGTTGAATTGAATGGCGGTTGTCATAAATTTGTACATTTGGACGACGAGTTATTTCCGCAGCTATTGCTGTTGTATTATCGTCATAAGGATAAATACAAACAGGCATTTCTTGCCCATAAATTGCCTCAATACTATTAAGTAGAGCTATGAGTTGGTCATAAACTCGGTCATTGGCAAGGGTACAAATACCATCCATAGTAATAAGTAATAAGTAATAAGTAATAAGTAATAAGTTATTTAAAATTTGGTAACAAATTCTGAGAGCCAGTTGAGCAAATTTAATTTATGTAGGATAATTTGCCTAGCTTCAGCGATCGCATTTTTTGCTTCATACCAAGCATCAGGATTAGCAGTCACTTCTTGAATATAAGCAATACCTTTCTCATCTAAACTTGGTAATCTTAAAAAACTGCCAGGAGGTAATAATTTATCCGCTGCAGGACCACCATAGTAAATTGGTAAACACCAAGCAAGTAAAGCGTCCCATAACTTTTCACTTACATACCAATTATTATCGGCATAATTTTCAATTGCTAGATTATAGTAATAGGGAGCCATTGCATACCATTTGTTACCTATCTCCCCGATTGTTTTCGCCGATTTTGGTAAGTTGCGGCCAAACAAATCAAATTCGATTTCCCTTGCTTGTAAGGACTCTAAAAATTGTAATCGCTGGCGATGGTTTACCGTGCGGCTAATTCCAGAAGTAATCCAACTGCAAGTTTTTACCTTTGGGGGCGGAGGCATTTCATTTAGTTCCCGAAATGAGTTACCATGATACCAAATAGCAGGCATATAATCGGGAGTGGGAGCAAAGTCATCAGGACCAGAAATATAACCACAATATTTTTCTGCTGCTTGATAATTCAGTTTATTTCTGGCTACAACCTCATTTAAAGGTGGTTCGCGCAATAAATAAATTACTTTTTCCTTGGGTACACCACATAGTAAATTGATATTAAATTCTGACTTTTGCTGCTGTTGATGAAAACGAGAGAGCCAAGATTTTGGCTGCGGAATTTGCGGAAAATCAAACTGATACATCAACATAAAATCAGGATTTTGTGCTGTGGTACGCATTTGAATATTGTCCCAAACACCGAAATATTCAGGAGTTTGTTGCCATAACCAATCATTTCTGTTAGACAATCCTGAATAGCTGCTAATCATGCCAATAGTTGCTCTAGCCATTTGTTTCATCCTTAGTTATAAAATTGTGGACGAAAAGATTCATCAACATAACTGAGAATTTTTGCTGCTCTATTTTCCCAAGAAAACTGTTTGACGAATTCTATACTATCTGCATAACCTGCTATTTGTCTGGGATGAGTTTCTAAAACCCTCGCCACTGCTTGAGCAAATTGGCTAGGATTATCTGGTTCACACCAAGCAGCTATGGCTTTAGTATGCTTAAACTCCATTAATGAAGGGATTTCCGTGGCGACGATGGGAGTTCCGGAAGCAAGGTAGTCAAATAATTTCAGGGGGGAGGTAAAAGTAGCAGCATTACCCAAACAATGAGGGTGAGCCAAAACATCTGCTGCTTGCAGCAAAGATGCTAATTCTTCATGCAATATGTACCCTAAAAATTTCATATTTTCAGCCTGCTTTTCCCGCGCTAATTGCTGATAATGTTCTACCTCTTCTTGGGTACCACCAGCACAGGCAAATTGCACATTTGGCATTTGACGAGCAACATCAATTAAAATATCAACCCCTTTAAATTGTCTTAATGCTCCCGCATAAACTACCAGTTTTTCTTGACTGTGCTGGAGCAACTTTTTACGCCATTCTGTTGCTTTTGCGGTTTGCCTTTCCATAAACAATCGATTGTAACCATTGTGTAGGGTAATCACCTTGTCTGGAGGCATTCCATGTTCAATCATAGTCTGACGAATTGTATCAGTGACTGTGACAGAAATTTGAAACAGGGGATGATGCACGATTTCGGATTCAAATTTCTTATTTTCATGGTGATGATGTTCATAAATGGCTGGAATACCATTTTTAATCGCAGCCTTGATGAAATTCCAATCACGACTGTGGACAAGTTTAGTAGTCGGAAGTATATGAAATGGTAAATAATATTTACAGGCAATAGTATTAGGGTGAGTGAATTTACTTTTAATATGATTAATCGGAAAAGGTATCGGTATGGGAGCCACTTTTAGCTTGTCCTGGAGATTATAAAATTGGACAATTTTTGGGGATGGCTTTCTGGGTTGAAATGGACGAATTAAATTAAATGGGCTAAGTGTTGTTAATCCTTGGTAGGGATATACCAAAACTGTGGCATAACCCAAGTTGGCTGCTGCATTTGCTGCATTACTAGATTGAACTAAGTGAGCTGCCGGTTGAGGTAACTCATCCATCACGAAAAAAATATAGTTTTTCTGCAAACAGAGATTTTGCATGAATTTTATGTTTGTGTAATATCTTCAAAATCTTCTAATTGTTTTAATACATCAGTAGCAGCATGATAAGCTGCTGCAATTAATTCTTTTTTTTGTTGAGATGTATCTATGACATCATCTGCCAGGGAACGCAAAGAGGCAATCATCGGATTGACACGTATGCGAAACTGATTGCAGAGATTTTTTAAGCTTTGATGTTGATTGGTGAAATTATGATTTAGTTCTGCCAATGATAGGGATTGGCATTTTATTTGTAGGTTAATAATATCGTCAAACGTATCAATGGTACAGAGAATTCTCCAGGCTGATGTGTAGGCTTTTTCAATTAATTCCTGCTGCTCTTGAGGACTGTCCACTAGATCATCAAGTAGTAAAATTAAAGAGCCAATCATGGAATTCAGCCGCGTCCTAATTTCATGGGAAATGCGAATTAAACTTTCCTGACGTTTGCTATCCAGCTCATTCTCTTCCTGAAATTGCATGGAGTAAAGACGGGAATAGTAACCTCCTTTTTGCAGTAGTTCTTCATGATTCCCCACCTCAACCACTCTTCCTGCATCTAATACGGCAATTTGATTGGCTTTTTGTACAGTAGATAGACGGTGAGCAATTACCAAGGTAGTACGTTCCCGACTGAGGTTATCAATCGCCTCTTGTACTAAGCGTTCAGAAACCGTATCTAAAGCACTGGTGGCTTCATCTAAAATCAGAATTTCCGGATTTTGCAGGAGTGCGCGAGCTATGGCTAATCTTTGCTTTTGTCCTCCAGATAACATTACCCCGCGATCGCCTATAATGGTATCAAAATCTTGTGGTAATTTACTCACAAATTCATAAGCATTTGCTAGTTTGGCAGCGGTAATAATTTCTGCTTCTGTAGCTTCGGGTTTCCCATAGGCAATATTATTTTTGATTGAGTCATTAAAGAGAAAGGTATCTTGACTGACAATTCCCATCGCTTTACGTAGAGATTGGATGTCAAACTCCCGTAAGTCAGTCCCATCAATAGTAATCGCACCAGAAGTAGGATCGTAAAATCTGGGTAATAAATCTGCTAGGGTTGATTTCCCCGCCCCAGAGCTACCAACTAAAGCCAGGGTTGTACCGCAGGGTAAATATAAATCAATATCTTCAAGTACAGATTTGTCACTACCAGGATAAGCAAAAGAGATATTGTTGAAATGTATACCTTTTTTAATCGGCTTGTAATTAATACTACCATTGCCCATTAAAGGTTTACTGGCTCGGTTGAGAAAATCAGCTACTAGATTCACACTAGTAGCACTATTAGCAAAACTACTGCGGAGGCTATTTAATTGGGAAATAAATGGTAATAATCTGAGTAATACTAATAAATAAGTGAGTAATATGGTGGAAATTGCAGTAATTTGGTCTTTAAATAGAGATTTACTCAAAATTATAATTAATAATAAGGAAGTAATTCCCATTACCTCACTCAAGGGGGCGATGGCAGCAGAATTAGCCTGGGACTGAAAATCTGATTTCTCGCGATCGCGGATTAACCTACGAATCTTTTTATACTCTTTTTCTTCATTACCCGTAGCTTTGACTAGTCGAATACCACTAAAGGTTTCCAGAATTGCCACCGAATAAGCCCGAGACATATCACTGAGAATTTTGCCAAACCTGTGGGAACGGGTGATGGCATATTGGTTGGCTAAGGTGATTAAAGATAGTAAAAACGTAGCTGCGATGGTTAATTGCCAGGAAATTGATAGTAGTAATCCGACAAAAACTAAAATCGTAATTACTAAAATAATTAGCCTCATAACATTGCCAATAGCACTGGCAGTCCTAGCGATTTCTCCACCAATCCTGTTAATTAAATCGCCAATTTTTGTCTTGGCATAATAATCTATATCTATTTCTAGCAATAACTTAATACCAGCTTCTCGCATATCAGCAGTCAGTTTACGCGTCAGACTACTAGATACCAGAGTGCTAGCATAATTAGCTAAATTTTTGCAAATAATTATCAATAAAATCGAGCTTGCCATTACCCACAAACGATAATTATCTGGCAGACTATCAAACGGTTGAATAATTGCTTTGAGTAAAACAGGAGCATTAGATAAATCTATATCTTGCCCCACTATTTTTAAAACAACTGGAACAATTAAAGTTGTACCAACACCATTGAAGAATGCTCCGGAAAAACCTAATAATATAGTGGCAAAGATTAGTCCGGGATATGGTTTAGCGAATTTGAGTAACAATTTATTTGTAGACATTGGGGTATTGACAATTACCAACCAATAAAATTAATTATAGTTTCCTTGATGCTCGATTCAATTTATCAATCAATAATCTCCAGATCATCATTGATTAATTTAAATCAGAAAATGTAGTACGCACCCCCAGTCAAAGAAATAAACAGGATTTACTTTTTAATATCATGTTCATTTAATTACTTATAATTACTCTCAAAATATTATCAATCTGGAAAAGGAAACATGTTTACATAATCCTTGTTTAATTTATGCTTGTTAATTATTTGACTTACAACCGAGTAATTACTGACTTTAAGATAGATGCCATTGCCTGTATGCTATATTTTTCTACACATCTGACTCTTGCTCTGTATCCTCGTTCATTGGCTGCATCTAAATCCTCAAAGATTAACTGAATTTGTTGGGCAATTTGTTCTGGGGAACTAGGATCAACTAGATAACCAGTGTCACCTAAAATTTCTGGAATATCTCCTATTCCTGTAGATAATACGGGTTTAGCCATTGCCATACCATCTGATAGCTTGAGAGGAAACTGAGCGCGAGCAGTGAGAGTATCTCGCTGGGGAACCACCACCACATGGGCAGCAGCTACTATCCCAGGCATTTCTTCCACAGGACATTTTGGTAACTTGATAATCCACTGTCCCCATTTTGCCATCAAGCGATCATCATAATCATCATACGGACTACCACCGACAATTACCAGTCTCAAATCTGGCTGATTGATCAAATCTAAAGCTAGTAATACATCTTCCACCCCCTTATGGGGTCTTGGTGCCCCAGGAAACATCAAAATTCTATAATTAGAAAGACCATAACGTTCCCTACTGATTTCCGGACTGTATTTATTGGGGTTGAATAAGTCAGTATCTTTACCATTAGGTAAATATACCCCACCAAAGCGTTGTTGGAGAAAATTAGTATCTATAGTAATTGCATCTGCCTGAGGTAACAATTTTTCTACCCATGTCAAATAAAGTGGATGATCTGGATTTCTTAATGCTCCATTTGGTTTAAAAATATCGCGGTACAATTGTTTGAGACTGGGATTATATTTCCATTCATCTCCCCCATGCCAGCTCAATTCCCAGTCATCCATATCTACGATAACAGGACGCTTGGTTTGCAATTTTTTAATTAAAGATAAACCAAAGCTAGTTGGCTTTGGTTTTACAGCATAAATAATGTCTCCAGTGATTTTTGTTAAAGCTATGCGAGCAGCACCAACAAACTTGGGATATTTATCACCATTGACAGAAATAATCTGAATATTATCAGGTGGTATGGCATATAATTCATTACCAAATAAGAAACCTACTATCTCAACTTCATAACCTAGTTTTTGAAGTATTTGACATAGTAAAAATGCCCGTATAGTACCTCCACCAGACAAGTCACTAACTAATAATGAAAATTTAATCATTATAATTCCTACAAAAAATTCTCTAAAAATGGAACAAGCTTTACAGCCAGGTTTAGAGATTTATACTTCATTAAAAATAAATCTTTTTGTATTTGCTCTAATTTGCTTCCTCTTTGTCTGTGACCTTTCCCTGTGTAATGGATAATATGGCTGTTAAATCTATGCTGAATGAGTTTTTTACCTTGATAATGCACTATATAATTTTCATTTTTTTGTTTCTGTTGTAAATATTGTTTATATTTAGGCAAAATAGATGTCAGCAAGGAATTTACAAAGTTAATTGACTGATTTATCCTGCGACCAAAACGCAATATACTATTTTGAGGATCAGTTGTATGATTAAATTTATAACCTATATCATAGACTGGTATCTCAAGTCTTTGAATAGTATAATTAAAGAGAGTTTGATCGTAAAAAGCTCCTGATTCTTTCGACCATTCTAAGAGACCATTTTCTTTACTAAAAATATTACGATGCTGCTTAGAAGCCACCATAACACCAGCATTAAAATATTTTCTTGCCCAGCCTATATTCCCAAGCTTATCTTGTATTTTTTTTATAGCTCCATCATGGAAATATGTATATTCGCTTACAAAAAAAGCACCAAATATTTCTTGTGGTACTATCTCAAATAAATTGGGACACTCAGGAGTTACTATAATATCTGTGTCAAGATAAATTATCCTACTATACTTTTCAAATAATTCATATATTTGAAACTTTTCAAAATTATGATTGCCTAAATTAATTTTAGATTCGGAAATAACTATAAAATCTGCACCAATTTTATCAGCGTATGATTTTAATAGCGGATGAGTTATTTCGCCAAGTTTATATTCTTCACCAATACATAAAGTGACTATAGCTTTCATTGTTGAATTATGTTTTGTACATTCAAAGAAAAATTTTCCCAACTCAAATGCTTAACTACTTTGCTAACATTTGCTTTAATATCAAAAGCTTGATCAATTAATTCACATATCTCCTCAACAGGACTATCAACATCAAATATAAATCCATTGTCACCATGTACAATTAAATCTGGTGCGAATCCAGTATTACTAGCCACAGGAACCACATTACACATCATCGTCTCAACTAAAGGTATTGGTCCTCCTTCTAGTTTCGCAGGGGAAACAAAAACATCCATTAAAGCATAATACTGAGGATAGTCAGAGTAGGGAGCCTCAATATAAGAAAAATTTGCTAAGGATTGCATCTCTATAAATTTTTCGTACTTTTCCCATCCTTTACCCAGGAGAATAAATTTTCTGTGGGGCATCATTTTGATAATATTGAAAATTCGCTCCGGTTCTTTTCGGTAATAGAAAGCTGTGCAAAAACCAACTGCACCATTTTGACGTTGATGTGATTGAAAGATATTAGGGTCTGCTGCTCCTAAAATATAAGTCACTCGTTCAGATTTTAAGCCTTGGGAAACTAGTAACTTGGCAAATTGTGAACAAGCACAAATCACTTTTGTCGCTTTGTTTAGTACATATATCAGTTCCTCATTACTAATACCTAAATCGTTTCTCGGGTGAGTATACCAAACCAGTATTTTGCTCCCCCACATATGAGGATTTTGTTTTAAACACCCTGGCAAAAAAGAATAATGTGCAATAAAATATGCTTTAGATGGAGGTAAATCAGTTTCTGAATAATGAAAGCAGTATTTACCAGGAAAATAAGTTGCAATTTCTCTACATATTGCTTCTAGTATCCAATTTTTAGCAAAACCAAAAATTACAAATACTAAATCATATTCTATTTCTGTCTTTACTGGGGATGACTTATTTACAAGAGTATTACCAATGAACTTTAAGTATGATGTGTTATATGCTAACCAGTAAGATAATATAGTTAATATTTTCTCAAATAAAATTTTAATGTTTTTTATTTTTTGTTTGATTAGCATATTACTTCAATTTAGTGATGATCATACACTTTCGTGAGTCGTGGGTGTGAGCGCTTCCCGACTTCTTTAATGATGCTGCTGGCGAATAGTGGGTATGAACCCTCATATGCCCACAAATTGGTTGCTTCCAGACGTAGCAATGCTACGTCTCTACATCTGGTGGGATGGCGAAAAATCATTATGTGAAGGGTGATACCCCTGATTCGCCATCGGTATCCTTTAATAAGTCGGGGATCTGTTACCTAGCGTCCTAGCTATTTTTTTAGATGTATAAATATTCTATTCAATAAATTGATAATTTTTCGAGAACGGGGTCCGCGATATTTATCATACAAGATAAAGCTAGGTAATATTAATCGCAAAAAGTAAAATATTTTTATCCAATTTTTATAGTGAATTTTTATTTGGTTGTCTAATAAATTGACTGGTGTAGGAGTTATTTGGATTAATTTATTAAAGTTATCTTTTTCTTTTTCCCTAATAGATTCATCTAACAGACAATCTAAACCTATATGACATCGGCTAATTAGATGTGGATAATTTTTGCAGATTAATTCATAGAATGCAATATAATATTGCTTCATGTAATGCCAATTATTTGTCCGGTTCGACTGATGTTTCGTATAGTAAGCTCCTATAATTGGTGTATAAATAAAATGAGCATCTTGATTTAAAATATCTATTGCAAAATATCTATCTCCTAGTGCCCTTAATAATTCTGGAAATTTAGTCCGACTCAACACACTTTTATGCATTAGCATAGCTTGTTGCAGGGCGGGATGAGGAGATTTAACTAAGAAATCAGGAATTAACAAACGTTGGATTAGCTCATCTGTTGTCAATTCACCAATTATGTTTTCTTGTCGAGCAATAATCTGATTATCGCCGTTAAAAACTACTCGTTCATAATCGGAATATAATACGATTCCTGAACTAGTTTTATCTCGAGATAAATGATTCAGTTGAAATCTAATTTTATCTTCATGAATCCAATCATCTGCATCTAAAAACTGAATCCATTCCCCTTGAGATTTTTGCAATCCAAAATTACGAGCAGCAGGTAATCCTCCGTTTTCTTGATGAAAATATTTGATTCGTGAATCCAAGCTTATTAAAGCTTCAGCAACTTCACGGGTATTATCGCTAGAACCGTCATCCACAATTAGACACTCAATATCTTTAAATGTTTGTGACAGTACGCTTTTCACTGAACGTTCAAGATAACAACCCTGATTGAAACAATTAATAATTATGGATACAAATGGAGTCATTATTCAAAAGCCTGTTATTTGTTTACATATATTGTTCATGTAATTTATGAAGAATCATGAATAGAATCAAATAATTTTAGGACTTACGCAACTGGCATATTTTTTCTGTAGGGGAGGCAAAATGCGGTGTAGATATTCTTCCCGCATTATTGCCGTTGTGTGATGCTGCGATAACCTGAGTTCGGTATTAGGAGTTAAAAAAAATCGATTCTTGTCAAGCCCCCGGATACCCCTAGTACTCGAACAACCCAAAATTGCTGGGTGAGGGCAAGCAGGGGAAGCAGAGGGAGCAGGGGGAGCAGGGGGAGAAAATAACTCTATTTTCCTGTCATCAAACCTGCAAAGTTCCCTTGGCGAACTACTAGGGGG
>JASJCJ010000009.1 GCA_030066045.1 Calothrix sp. MO_167.B12 | reverse complement strand
GGTTATAATACCATATTTTGTAGTCATAATATTTTTGAGGGAAACGCTCGTGATAAATCCCTTTGAGTCGGGTTTCATCCCCTGGTTAAAAACGAGCGGGGTTCTCACCCTCCCATTATGCTTTGATAGACATACATAGTGAAATGTAAAACTGAAGCTCACTCCTAATCCTCTCCTTATTAAGATACCGTTGGCGAATAGTGTGTCTGACCCTTCATGCCAATACTTAATAGGGTTTTGAGGTTTACAACAGGAGGGTAATTACATACCCAAAACCTTTATTTCTCGTTTTATTAAGGGGTGATACCCCTAATTCGCCAATGACATCTTATTAAGGAGAGGGATGTCCGTTTTTGTCAGGGTGAGGTTTTACAATTATTCATCCGTACATGATATTACCCATTACCATTTGTTCTCTACTACTTCATGTATTGACTTACCAGTTTCATCAAATCTGCCATATCCACATCTCCATCTCCATCAGTATCTAGGAAACTACTGAGAATAGGGTTACTTCCTAATTGGGAACCACCGGCTTTGAGAAAATTCAGAATTACAGGCACTAACATGGGTAACATTGGTTGAATCTGACTCAAATCTAAGCCGGTACGCTGGGCAATAGTATCTATTATCTGTTCCTGTATAGTTCCTGAAAACAAGGAGGTAACGGCTTCGGGGTTGGGAGAAGTGCCCGCAAATTGATTTACCAATGCTTCTACAACGCCTGTTCCTTCATTAGCTTGTTTTTCTTGTAATGTAGAGCGTACTTGATTACCTACTACGGATAAAGCAGTCTGCATAGCTGATGAATCGGTGCCACTATTAGCCAACATATTACCGATTTGAGCTAAGTCACCTAGTTGACTAGCATTCCCTGCTGCACTCAAAATTTGATCGAAAAGTCCCATGAGCTTATTTTTCTTGAATTTCTTGAATATTACGGTTTTTTCAACACCAAATTGTGACATGATATTTGTTACCAATATATCCAGTGTTAGGAAAAAATAAGATTTTGGCGAACACAGGATGGTTAGGGTATTTCTAGCATTTTTTTTCTTTTTCGATAAATATTGATCTTGGAATGAGAATCAGTAACCCTACACAATAAGACTTTTGTTGAGTTTCGTCCCTCAACCCAACTTACAACTCTAAATATTTATGCTGGAATTGGAATTAATTTTCGCCAGTTTGTGACAACGGTTTGTAGTTCCTGAGATAATTTACCTGTAAACTGAGGATATACTGGCAATCTCGGTACTAAATTCCAATCCGCAGCTTGTAAAATTCCTCTTAATTCCTGTTCTTGAATATGGGGGTAATCGGGATTCACTTCATCCTTGGGACTAATTCCTCCAAAATCCCTGGCACCAGCTTCTACACAAGCAATTAACCATTTGCGATCGCTTACTAAATTTGGTGGTATTTGGATGGTAATATCTAATGGTAATATTTGACGAGTTTTATTAATTATTTCTGGTAATTTATACGGGTTAAACCTTGGCGCGTCAAAGTTTTGTTGAGTTCCAGGACTGTGGGGTTGTAAAATCACTTCTTGGATGTTGCCATACTCTTGATGAATTTGGGCTATGGCTTCTAGGGTTTCCCAGCAATCATCCTCTGTTTCCCCAATTCCTAGGAGCAACCCGGTGGTGAAGGGTATTTGTAACTCTCCCGCCCATTGTAATTGTTGTAACCTGAGTGTTGGTAATTTACTCGGTGCGTGTTTGTGGACTGTATGCAATAATTTGGGGGTTAATTGTTCCAACATCAACCCCATAGATACATTCACCTGCTTTAATTGTTGCATTTCTGCAAAATTCAATGGTCCAGCGTTGGTATGGGGTAAAAATCCCATTTCTAGTGCTAATGCACATATATCATAAATTCTCTGGAACCAATTTTGACGCTGGGGGGAATGGGGATGTACTTCTCCACTGAGGATGAGAATTTCACAAACATTGTGGGTTTGTAATTTTTGGAGAATATTTGCGGCTGTTGATAAGCTCATCCAAGGACTTTGACCAGGATCTGTGCGAAAATTGCAGTAACTACAACGGTTAAAGCACTCGTATGTTGGCACAATTGTATAGGCAGGACTGTAGGTGACAATTCGAGTATTGGTAATTGATGTACTCATTGAGAAGTAATTAGTGGTTTATCCTCCTATTTTGGCATTGCAGAATTTGAATATGAGTTCGCATTTTTCAACATAGTCAACCAAAATTCTACCGTAGGAAAATTCCGCCGCGCTTCTAATACATGAGATATTTAAATATATTACTTACTACTGTCTCCAAAAACTTACGTATCGTTTTCAAAATTTCAAACTCATTATCAAGTTTTTTTCTTTCAATCTCATTCTTGTGCTTTATATCTTCAAACTCATTATCAAGTTTTTTGCTTTCAATCTCATGCTTGTGCTTTATATCTTCAAACTCAATTTGATGGTTGAAATATGCCAATACAACGATGAAGCTAAATATTAACACAACTATAATGGTGATTAAGTAATCATTATTGTTAAATAAATTTTCTCCAGCATTAATTAAAGCTTTGCTAGCATCTCCCAACCAATGAAAAAATGCTAAAATCCCATTTCCTATCCAATTCAAGACATTGATAAAAATAGTAATTAAAGCTTTGCTAGCATTTCCCAACCAATGAAAAAATACTAAAATCCCATTTCCTATCCAATTCAAGACATTGACAAAAATAGTAATTAAAGCTTTGCTAGCATCTCCCAACCAATGAAAAAATACTAAAATCTCATTTCCTATCCAATTCAAGACATTGATAAAAATAGTAATTAAAACTTTGCTAGCATCTCCCAACCAATGAAAAAATGCTAAAATCCCATTTCCTATCCAGCTCAAGACATTAGCAAGCCCTAATATTAGACCAGATATAGTAAAATTCATATATTTGATTATATTTCCTAGAAATGTTGAATATGGATACAAAATTGATGATTGTATTTTCCAGAAATATTAAATATTGATACAAAACTTAATGTAATCAAATATATGACTTGAATAGGTGATAAGGAGGCTAAAATGTCTGCTGAATCACATTCATAGCGTTTAAATTGTCCTGAGAATCAATTACTTACAGGCTTGTGATGCACAAGTGTGAGCCTCCTAAGGGAGTATATGAGTTGCACAGCGATAGGTTTTCCGTCAAAATTAACATCAAATCTGAGCAAAACTACATTGGAAGACCATAATTGTGAGTAAAACTTATAAATAATATTATGAATAAGCCATTTCCTGTTGTTTAGCGTAAATATTCTTCAGATGTTTTTTAACAGTATTGATGCTGATGTATAGCTTATTTGCTATTTCTTGATAGGAAAAACTTGCTCTTCTAAGTAGCCATACTTCTGCTTCACGTTTAGTTAAACCATATCTTTGTATATCTGCGATCGCAATGTTTTGACTGGATTGATAAATATCTTCTAAACTAACTAATAACAAGTTATCACTATCATTTTTTAATGATAACCATCTGCCACGAATTTTTAATTTAACTGAGGGTGAAATTAAAAATTCCGATTCAATACAAATATTAGTTTCAGGAAACATTTCCCGGCTGTCAATTAGAGACTGACAAACACGCCAAACCTCGTGTGGTAGTCTTATTCCTGGTTCGGAAGAGGGAATTAATTGCTCACAAAGACGACGGGCAAATTCATTTTCATGGATGACTTGCCCCTGGGTTGTCAAAATTAGAATACCATCAACTAAACTGGCGATCGCAGCTTGTAATAAATCTTGTGGTAGTAAATGCGATCGCTTTAATTTTACAGGATTTCCATGAAAAATATTTCTTTTGGTAGATGTATTATTATATTTTATCATCAGCGTGGTAGAGCGCATGATCGATTACCTTCCAGATGCAACAACAAATTAAACTCACCGATTCATCAATCTGGTGTTTAACAACATTTTGCAACTAGAAATTCTGTATATACAATGAGTGAGCTGTCACCTCACCAAGGGTAGTGAAGTCAAATTTTGTTGGTGGCATTTTGCGGAATTGAACTGAAGCAAGGTGAAGTTTTTATAAAATGGAGTGATTTCACGCCATAGCTAGGAAATAATAAAGTTAGAAAATTCTACTCAGTAGATCCTCCCTTCCAGTTATGTGGTGTTTTCACCCCTAGGAGAAATCTGCCAGTGACTTCTACTTCTACCATGAATCCAGCAATTATTGACATCGACAAGTGGTTTCCATCCGCACAGCAGCGTAAGTATGTTTCTCTGTTGAAAGGAAGGGTGGGTGTGACGCGCCGTAGGGCAGAATATTTTGTGAAACTCTGGGCTTATTTGCTCCTCAAGCAACACCAAGAGCGGGGTAAATCCATCAAACCTCCTTTAACTAAGCTGGATTTACCAGAAGGTTTCGTTGCTTGCACCCATCGAGAAGCCCACGAACTTTTCTACAGTCACCAAGACAGAGGGAGTGAAAGGGCTGCGGGAATGATGTTGGATAAACTTGTGGGTTTAGGACTAATAGAAAAAGACTTTGATGGTAACAATACTTGTATTCGCATTCGCTCTTCCTTAGCAAGTATTGATCAATCCCCAACAACTCCAGAAGAAATATCTATATTTGCAGATACCTTTAATTCTCGCACAGATGCTATTCCCGTTGCTATTTTCTTGGCTCAGAACTACAACTGGATGAATAAAATAACTACCGCCGTCCCCCAAAGAATTGCGAGGATTCTCCGTAGTTGGTCAGCCCAATATCCCACTGGTATGAGGGTTTTACGTCGTGAAGATAATCAAGAAGCAATCGGTTTTTATGTACTTTATCCTACAGCCAGGGAATCCGAGGGAAATTTTTTTCTACCACCTAGTAAAAGTCTATATCTGAGTATTGCCAACGAAATCGATCCCATTCAAATGGCAAAACCAGGCGATCATAATTGTACCTCTATTTTTGTCCGTAGCTGCCAAATTGATCCTCCCTATCAAAACAGCGATCGCTTTTATCTATTATTAACAGATTCCCAAGCAATTTTGCAGCAGATGCAAGCAGATTTTCCCAATCTCTGCGATTTGTATACCTTAGCCATTAATCCTGTTGGGGAACAGTTAGCATCCGCAGTGGGTTTTCAGAAAACTGGTTGTGATCCACATTCGTCTCTTTACTGGATGTACATGGCTCTAGATACATTTTTGACCCAGGACATGGAAGCAGCTATCTCATCTTTGAATTTCAATTAATCAAAAATCTATTCTGTATATTGAAATATGTAAAGTAATGTTAAGAGCGATCGCTCATGGGAGACTAGCTGGAAAATGGTTGTTAGTTGTTAGTTAATGTTTGATAGCTTAGGTGTGGGAGCCGCACTAACTTGAAAATAGGGAGTTCAGAGTTCGGAGTTCGGAGTTCGGAGTTCGGAGTTCGGAGTTCGGAGTAGGGGCGGGGTTTCCCCGCCCAGAGTGAGGGAATTATTTTCATCTGCAGGTTGTGGGCAAAATATTGTCCATGTAGACGCGCGAAGTTTGTAGGGGCGCATTGCGTGCTAACTTGAAGAATTAGTCACAAAGCACTTTCAGATCCCTGGCTGTGAGATTTTCTTTCTTGTGGGAGACTAGTAAGGAGAGCATCAATTTATATTTCATAGAAAAGATACTAATCAACATAAAAATTGTTGAATTACAGCGATTTTCAGGTAAATAGACCACACCGTAGGGGTTTAGCATTGCTAAACCCCTACATGAAGATGTGGTTCAAATAGATGAAAACTGCTGTAAGTTGCTATATTTATCAATATCAATAAATTTACCCCCAATTTGAGATTGGGGGTGGGTTTTAAAGATGAATTTATGGGATATCTCAATAAATGGACTTCTTGCATAAGTCAGGAATTAACAGGATAATTCTGTTAAATTTTCTTGTGCCAGATATCCATAAATACCTATAATTTAGGTCTTGTATCCCGAGCACTTTTGATAGATTGAGACTACTTGAGCTATGTCCAATCAAACCTTGAATTTTGATGAACTATTTTATACAGCAGGAAACATTGTCACCATCAATAGAAGTATCATTAATCCAAAAACCCAAAGTATCAGAGATCCCCAGCTAACAGAATCTTGCTGCATTTTATGCCATAAACTGTGAACTAAATTATTCCGATTTGCCATTTTATTACCTCCCAATGCCGGTAATCTAAAGTTTATTTTCTAACTGAAATTTTCCGGATTGTAGACAATGTCATTCAATGTTGGATTTTGGATCTTCATCAAGCGGACAATGCCTTGTGAATCCGATTGAGCAGATGCAAGAGATATTCAAGATATATTTTCGTAAGCCATGCTGAACCCAGCACAACTAGTTATTAATGCGTTACCAAGCTGAAAAATTCAAGTTAGCAGCAATAAATTGCTAACTGTCAATTTTATTTTCCCATATGTAAAGATTAGAACCAGAAATTTTGACTGGTTTGAGAAAAAACTTAACGCTTGAGGATGTAGGGTGTAGGGGAAAGAACCCTTTTTCATACTTGGTGATGAAAAAATTTTTCATCGGCACCGCCTCCTGCCTCAAAACATATCTTGCACCTTCTCAATAAGGGTAAGCTTGCCAGTAGGTGGGTTACGGGAAAATAAGGATTTCAGGCTCTGATTTTCTCAATAATTTTGTGGTGCAAGATGTGAATCAAAAGGATATGAATTCTACCTTACTCAAATGAAAACGGCTGCAACAATACCAATTACTCATATTTAAAGACTTATGGCAGATATCCAAAAGCTAATTCAACAATTGGCAGCACAAGAGGAGGAATTACACTCTAGCCAATTTATTGCTCCATGCGTGGGGGGTGGAAAGGTGCGAACTCGCTTGAATGGGATGGTGTATACATTTACCCCCCAACCCCGTAACTTTGAAGGGTGGGGCATTTTTCAGGCTGTGGATGGGAAAAGGGCAACAGTGACAGAAGAACCCAGTTTGCCACAAATAGCAGAGTATTTACAATATCTCAAACCTTTACGCCTGCGACTTGCTTATAAATTGCAAAGACAGACTTGGTTAGCGTATCCGGTGAATGAGGGTGATATGGAGCAGCGCTGCGGGTATTCCCAGCCCGTAGCCGTGCATCTAGTTAGTGATGGAAATCAGTTTGACACAATTGTGGCGCGTACTGATGGGGTCGCTTGGTGGTTTGACGAATGCGATCGCCGTGCCGATCCCCTAATTGCTGTACAATTAAGAGAACATCTCCAACAAGTTACCATCCCTGAGGAAGTTCAGTTTAAAGGTATGACACCGGAGATGGGTATAGTTTATGACTTAGCTACCCAACAAGCCGGGGAATTTGCTGCCTTAAATCGGCAGAAAGCGGATCGAAAACGGTTAGAAAAAGCTTTAAAAATGGGTGGTGGGGAATTGCAAGAATTTAGCGATCGCCAGGATCGTTGGTTGGTACAATGGACTACTAGGGATGGGGAACATCACACTAGTGCCATCTCTAAAAACGATCTGACTGTGATTAGTGCGGGTATTTGTCTCAGTAATGAAGATGAAAAGTTTGATTTGCAATCTTTGGTAGGGGTGATAGAAGATGCAGATAACTTTTGACGGTTGGGAGTTGACAGTTGACAGTTGACGGTTGACGGTTGACAGTTGACATTTGACAATTGGGAGTATTTAATTCTTCACTCCCTCACTCCGGGCGGGGAAACCCCGCCCCTACTCCCTCACTCCTTCCCTCCTTCCCTTCTCGTCTCCTGACTGCAACAACACGAATACGATGGTAGTCTGCAATCCAATTACCATTTTTATATAGGGTTGGTTTTAAGAGATTTTCTATGGTTTGAATGGCTTGACTGATTTGTTCTGGAGCCATTCCTACAAAAAAACGATGGCTAAACATTCGTATCCAATTTTCCATTCCCCTGTCTCCATCTGTCAAAGGTGTGGGACGTTCTAAAAGATGGGCATAGGTAACATCAAATCCTTGTTGTTCTAGAAGCGATGTATACTCACTAATACTGGGAAAATACCAAGGGTTGAGCTTTTCTGGGGATTGCCCCATTTCCGTCAATACGGTGTAAATAGCTTGCTTAATGGTTGATATATTGCCTTTACCGCCAAATTCTGCCACAAACCTTCCCCTTGGTTTTAAGGCTTGGTAAATACGGTTAATAACTACATCTGCTTGGGGTATCCAATGTAAGGCAGCGTTGGAAAACACGGCATCAAAAGGTGTTTCGGTATGAAATTCCCTGGCATCGGTAACTGAAAATTGTATTTGGGGGTAGTTACTTTTGGCTTTAGCAATCATATCTGTATCTGCATCAATTCCCACAGCTATAGCACTAGTATCAGTAATTTTTGCTGTCAATTGTCCTGTACCACAACCAATATCTAAAATTCGTTCCTCTGGTTGTGGTGCTAATAGTTGCAGTAAATCTTCTCCGTATTGCCATACAAAACTATGGTTGTTCTCATAGAGAGAAGTATTCCAGTTATTCTCAATCATAAATAGGGCTTGCTGAAAAAGTCTTTTGGTGGGGGTAGGGAATAGGGAATGGGCAATAGGCAATAGTTCGGTGCCTCTTTTTTTATTTACAGCGATTTTCAGGTAAATAGACCACACCGTAGGGGTTTAGCAGTGCTAAACCCCTACATGAAGATGTGGTTCAAATAGATGAAAACTGCTGTAAAATATCATCAAAAATTATAGATGCAACAATTGTAAACCTAAAATCCTAATTCCCTTGCACTTATTTCCCAAAAAATAGGCGTAGGTTGGGGAGCCACTCTTGTGCGCGGGTTCCCCGCGTTGAGAGAAGTGGCGTTTGAGGGACGAAACCCAACAACCAAAAAACTTTGGGGCGTTGCTGAATCGGAGTATGAATTTGAATTTTTGGCATGATTAAACAATGATTCTTTGCGTCTTTGCGCCTGGAGCGTGAGACACATTCATACTTTCAATCAGCAATGCCAAACTTTGGTATTGTTGGGTTTCACTTCGTTCTACCCAACCTACATTAATTTGAAAGTTGTAGGAAATATCGATTTATTTGCTTTTGCAAAGTTTCAATCCCGTTGCCGGGAATCATTAATTTGAAAGGCAATTAAACAATTTCGTCGAAAGATTTCAAACTGGTTTCAATCCCGTTGCCGGGAATCATTGATTTGAAAGAGAGATATGGAGACTCCCTCAATGATTTTGTTGGTGTTTCAATCCCGTTGCCGGGAATCATTGATTTGAAAGCAATTCCCCTTGGTGAGGTTATCACCTGGGATGATTGTTTCAATCCCGTTGCCGGGAATCATTGATTTGAAAGGGTTTTTGCAGCGTCAAATCGGTATTTAAAATGGTCGTTTCAATCCCGTTGCCGGGAATCATTGATTTGAAAGTGGTGAGGAGCTGGCAAATCCCTACATAGAAGGATAGTTTCAATCCCGTTGCCGGGAATCATTGATTTGAAAGTCTTACTGTGGATACATGAGTTTTGAAGAATAAAATGGTTTCAATCCCGTTGCCGGGAATCATTGATTTGAAAGAAAAATATGGAAACTCTAGTTTTAACACAGTAGTTTCAATCCCGTTGCCGGGAATCATTGATTTGAAAGATCCATGACCCCTCAAGATGCGCTGCTGTGGAGTGAGGGTTTCAATCCCGTTGCCGGGAATCATTGATTTGAAAGGTGACTCAATACCCTCAGGTAGACCTTAGTCGCAGTGTTTCAATCCCGTTGCCGGGAATCATTGATTTGAAAGTCCGCCAGCTAGAACCCAATAACAGAGCCACTCCTGACAGCAGTTTTGGCGGGGCCGTTTTAAAAGTCCATTTCAGCCATTGCTAAGAGCAAACCTCGAAACACAGAAAATGCTGAAACTATTGAATTGTCAAGGTTCTGTCGATTTGGCGGGGGACGGGGGTTTTCGCCTGTGCTTTCCCCTGCCAGAAAATCCACCAACATCATAATAGCATCAAAGTATAGGAATCTGGTTTGATTGTTGAATAAAATTAGGTACTTGTAGGGTACGCTATGCTAACAGCGCTCCGCACCTAAAAGATTACCGGATGGTGCCCTACTCCCGACGGTAACACACCCTACGTGTTTTGCAAAAATCAAATAGTAATCCTATATTATCGGTATTATCGTCTCCCATGTCTATTTTTTTCCACGAACAACTCCACCGTACCCCCGCACTCATGACTAAATTACGGGATTTCCCAATCACAGTATGCGGTGCTGGTGCTTTGGGTGCAAATATGAGCGAAAATTTAACTCGCTCTGGTTTTGGTAAACTAAGGATTATAGATCGCGATCGCATTGAGGAACGCAATCTTTCCACTCAACCCTATTACCGTTCTGATATTGGTGCATATAAGGCAAAAATCCTCACTAACAGTCTTTACCGTGCTTTGGGGACTGCTGTGGATGGACGCTCTCAAGAATTAACCCCAACCAATGCTGGTAAATTATTAGCAGGTAGTGCTTTAGTAATTGATACTTTTGATAACAGTGGCAGTCGTCAAGCTGTCAAGGATTACTGTCAACAATCTCAAATACCTTGTTTGCATGTTGGTTTGGCTGCTGATTACGCCGAAATTATGTGGAACCAAATTTATCGTGTACCATCACCAGTAAACGATGATGTGTGTGATTACCCTTTAGCCCGTAATTTAGTTATGTTCGCAGTCGCGGTAGCTTGTGAAGTGGTAGTTAAGTTCATTGCCACAGGAGAGAAGGATAATTTTACCATTACATGGTCTGATTTTGCTGTGAAGCCATTTAATGGGTAAAGTTGATATGGTACAATTACCCAGTTCCAGTGCAGATACCAAGAAATCAGATAAAACCCATAATATTCTAAGTTGTCAGAACTGGGATCGAGATTTAAGTTTGTCGATCGCCATTCTAAATTGAAAATATGAAAGAATTTCAGCAAAATAACCGCACTACGGCGGCTAAAGATTTTTTACACTCTTTGAATCAATTAGAAAAAATAATCCAAGAGGATGGGAATCAGGAAGAAAATATTGATCGAGGAGTTGAAGAACAAACTAACCATCAAGCAAAACAACCATCAATATCAAAAAAATCCTCTGAGGTTAATATAACTGTTTGGGAAGAAGCTGTGGCAGATATTGAGCAATATATGCAAGAAAAAAATCAATCAGCAGATTCGTAGAATTGAAATTACCACGGCTAATTTCTCAAGGGCGCACGCAATGCGCCCCTACAAATTCTGCGCTGACTAACTATTTTCAAGGTAGTCCCCCAGGGGAAAATCCCACAACCAAGCCTTAAAAATAATTCCTTCCCTCTTTCACTCCTTCACTCCTTCCCTCTTTCACTCCTTCCCTCTTTCACTCCTTCACTCCTTCCCTCCTTTTTGTCGTTGAGCTTCATACAACATTAAAGCTCCAGTTATCCCTACGTTCAATGATTCTACTCCAGGATGCAGAGGAATTTTCACTTGCAAATCAGCCATTGCTGCTAAATCAGGTGATAACCCCCCACCTTCATTACCCAAAAGTATCAAAGTTGGTTGCTGCCAGTCTACTTGCCAATAAGTTAAATTTGCACTGGGTAAAGTGGCAATAATTTGCATTCCCTCCTCTCGCGCCTGCTGCACAGTCAATTTTAAATCGGGACTCACAGCCATCGGTAGACGAAACCATTGCCCTGCGGAGGCTCGCAGCACCTTAGGATTATCTAAATCTACACTATCTCCACTCAACCATAATCCCGAACCTCCCGCCGCTGCCGCTGTACGAATCATTGTGCCCACGTTACCAGGATCTTGGATTGTTTCCAAAGCCATGACTACGCCGGTAAAAGGAACCTGATTGGTATGCATTCCCTTTCTCGCTGTGGCCACTACCCCATCAGGTTGCACCGTGGTTGCGATCGCATTTAAAATTTCTTTACTCACTATTTCTGCCCGTTGGCATTGACTGCAAACCGTTTCCCATAAACTCTGATGATTCCCTTGCCATTCTAAAGTACAGCAAGCAGTAGCTAAGGGATAACCAACCTCACAAGCTTCTTCTATTAAATGAGTCCCCTCAACTAAAAACAACCCTTGCTTATGTCGCTCTTTCGTTGAGTGCAATTTGCGAATTTGTTTAACAAGAGGGTTCTGAGTACTGGTCAACATTTAAAATAATTTGTACTTCCTGATTAAGTTTTGTAACGTGTCTCTGAACTCCTGTAGAAAATTTGCCTCTTTTTAGAAATGAAGGGATTAGACTTCTAGAATTAGTCAAAATATCAAGGATAAAATTTTATCTTTCCCACTTTCCTATTTATCCTTAAAATCATAAAAATGCGGAACCCGGGACTTGAACCCGGACATCCGTGAGGAAACTAGAACCTGAATCTAGCGCGTCTACCAATTCCGCCAGTCCCGCTTGTTTGATTTATATTGACAGCTTATAATTATCACTTATTTCTTTTATGGTGTCAAGTAAAGTTAAGCAAGTATGTTTAGATACTTCATTCAATTGGTTTTTGTAAATATTTTTGCTGAAAAAATATTGAATTTTGTCAGGTTTTATTATGGAATAGTGTGGACAAATTAAATCTTTCGTGTAGAATCAGAACCAACTTCAGTTGGACAATATTACTTAATTTTTGTGGAGGGTAGGCTTATTAATCTTTCCAGTGGCTTACCAGATGCCAAAGTTTCACCGAGCGCAGACTCCTCAGTCCTGCAGATTTTCGGTGGGCATCGTTTGCACGGTCATGTGAAAATTAGCGGGGCAAAAAATTCAGCACTAGTAATTATGGCTGGAGCCTTGCTGTGTTCGGAAGACTGCCGCATTCGTAACGTCCCTCTATTGGCGGATGTGGACAAAATGGGGCAGGTGTTATCAGCTTTAGGTATTAGCTTAGAACGCCATGATGACATTTTAGATGTCAATGCCAGTGAAATTAAAACCTCTAAAGCTCCTTATGAGTTGGTCACCCAGTTGCGGGCAAGTTTTTTTGCAATCGGTGCAATTTTGGCAAGGCTAGGTGTGGCTCAAATGCCTTTACCTGGTGGTTGTGCCATTGGTGCCCGACCTGTGGATTTGCACGTCCGAGGGCTGCAAGCGATGGGGGCTGAGGTGCAAATTGAGCATGGTATTTGTAATGCCTATATTCCTGGGAATAAGCGCAGGCTTCAGGGAGCTAAAATTTATCTAGATAGTCCCAGTGTGGGAGCCACAGAAACATTGATGATGGCGGCAACCTTAGCTGAAGGTGAAACTATCATCGATAATGCTGCTCGAGAACCGGAAGTAGTGGATTTAGCTAACTTCTGTATCTCTATGGGGGCAAAAATTAAAGGTGCTGGTACTAGCAGAATTGTGATTGACGGCGTTCCCAAACTGCATTCTACAGACTACACAATTATCCCTGATCGCATTGAAGCGGGAACATTTTTACTTGCTGGAGCAATTACCCGTTCCGAAATATTAGTTTCGTCAGTAGTACCAGAACATTTATTACCAGTAATTGCTAAGCTCAAAGAAATAGGTGTGAATTTAGTTGAGGAAACACCTAATTGTTTGCGAGTTGTACCAGCAGGAACTCTACAAGCAGCGGATATTGAAACGTTGCCCCATCCAGGTTTTCCCACGGATATGCAAGCACCATTTATGTCATTGCTAACTTTGGCAGAGGGGGATAGTGTAATTAACGAATCCGTGTTTGAAAATCGCCTGCGTCATGCTTCGGAGTTAAACCGCTTGGGAGCAGATATTCGGGTCAAAGGGAATACTGCTTTTGTGCGTGGAGTGCCCATGCTATCAGGAGCACCAGTATTGTGTACTGATTTACGGGCAGCAGCAGCCTTAGTTATAGCTGGACTAGCGGCTCAAGGGCAAACCACCATTCATGGATTACGGCATCTTGATCGGGGTTATGATCGACTGGATGTGAAGTTACAACAGTTAGGGGCTAAAATCCAGCGGGTTTCGGCAACGGGAGCTGACATGG
The DNA here is from genome assembly GCA_030066045.1 of Calothrix sp. MO_167.B12. Taxonomy (GTDB): domain Bacteria; phylum Cyanobacteriota; class Cyanobacteriia; order Cyanobacteriales; family Nostocaceae; genus Calothrix_A. The sequence goes on along the minus strand of JASJCJ010000009.1, from coordinate 71,806 downwards.
AATTTATCAAAAATGTGAGTGATTCTCCAGCGCAGATTTCTGAGGGGTCATAGATACCCAACTTCTTTAAGAAGTCGGGTATCTAAAAAAGCGCGACTGATCAAAATTAATCAGAAATGAAACTGGGCAAACAGACCCCATAATTTCTCTAGCAGTAGTTATACTAGCTTTAGAGGGTTGGTTTTATGACCAACCCTTATTACTTGTTTTATAGCAGGAGAGCAGAAGGAGGAAGTTCTAAGACAGAACTACAATAATAACTAATAACTGATAACTGAATAACTGAGTAAATATGTCCTTGTCGAAAACACCCCTCATCGGTTTGAAAGCAGACTCTTTTCGTCATCCATTGGATTTGGAAGCAACTAAAGCTCTCAAACAAATCCCAGGGATAGATATGATAGTCCGCAATCTCCTCGGACCGATTGCAGAACAAGTATTTTATGTAGAGAATATTGCCTCTAGCGTTTTAGTTGGGGAACAACAACTACCTGATTTACATGAACTATTAGTGTCTGCTTGCCGCATCTTGGATATAGAAACACCCCAGTTATATGTTCGTTCTTCTCCAGTCCCTAATGCTTATACTTTCGCTATGCGGGGAAAACAGCCCTTTGTGGTATTGCACACTGCTTTAATTGATATGCTGACTCCAGAGGAGATTCAAGCGGTAATTGCCCACGAACTAGGACATCTTAAATGTGACCATAGTGTGTACCTAACTCCCGTAAATTTACTGATATTAGCTGCTGCTACTATGCCCAATATTGGAGGTATATTAGCTCAAGCAATCCAGAATCAACTGTTGGAGTGGGTACGCTGTGCAGAATTTACTTGCGATCGCGCCGCATTATTGGTAGCCCAAAACCCAAAAGTAATTATGTCTGTGTTGATGAAATTAGCTGGTGGTTCCCCTAGTTTATCACCCCAACTCAACCTAGATGCTTTTATTGCCCAAGCCCGTGCTTACGATGAAATTAGCAACAGCGAACTAGGGGAAATGGTTAAAGCAGCTCGTACTGCTCAACTGACTCATCCAGTTCCCGTATTACGAGCTCGAGAAATCGATCGCTGGTCTAGTAGCAAAGAATATCAAAATTTGTTGCAAAATCACAAAATGTGTTACAATAGTGAAGTTGCATATAAGGGCGGGTGGCGAAACTGGTAGACGCACCACACTCAAAATGTGGCGGCCTTGCGGTCATAGGAGTTCGATTCTCCTCCTGCCCATTACTAAGAAAATGAGGAGAAACTCTCTCCTACAACCGCTTTTGCCACATTTTGAGTGTGGTAACAAGCAAAAATGATTACCCGAAATAATATTACTTACTCATCTTTTACTCATTTTCAACCAACCTACAAGATATTTGAGTAAAAGCCCCATTTAAATTCATAAAACTTAAAACAACTACTGAGTTTTTCAAGATACTCAGTAGTTGGTGAGTGCTTAAAGGCTCTAGAGCTTATATAAATTTTACTATTAATAATTATTAATAGTAATTACTATTAGTATTTTTTTTATAAGCTCTAGAGCTAGTTCATGGCTATCCTTGTAAGTAATAATACCTATTCTCCCTTCCTGGTCTATCGTAGCTGAGGTAGCCTAACTCAACTAATATGACTAAATATTTTCTGATTGTATTTTCAAGCGATTCCAAGTCATTGCATAACTCTTTAACATTTTTTCCTTCCTCACAATTACATAAGTCAAGAATAGAGTTTGAAATATTGACATTTTTTTGTAAAGCTGGATTAGAGATACGGGAAGGATGAATTAAGCCTGATTCATGTGCAGCACCTAAAGATTTTCTCAATCTTTCTGTATATCCAATTCTAGATGAGTTGCTCATGTTTCCCCCATTCAAACATTTCAATTACATCGCATTGTTCTTCTGCTAACCTTCTAGACATTCCTGAAATTTGCAATGGATGCTCAGCATTGCAAACAACAAAGGCTGCATTGCCACAAATTACTCGATTTTTTTTTGTAATAACTGCTGTAGGATTGTTTGCACAATAATTAGTCATTAATATTATGCTGTTTGTATAAAGTAAAGGTACTTCAAAATACGGGTAATTAGTATTTAAATAACCTTTTACGAATTGAAACTCCATCCCTCTTGATATAGACAACATTCCATATATTTGTCCAACTACAACTAAATATTGTTTACTGCAATTCATTTTCTTCCTCAGTTTTTGTTAATACATTTGTAAACATAATTTCTCTGATAGCAATTTCAGTCATTGTTTTAGACATTGCTGAGAAACTTAATGGATTCAAGTTATTAAATAATAAAATTACTGAATTTCCTCTAACAGGGAATCCACTCCTTCCAACAACTGCTGTAATTTCATTAGTTTTAGGCTTAACACTAGTAACAACAGTAATTCCTTTCCATTTAAAATGATTAAAATTTAATGCAATATTTTTAGTCTGCAAGTAACTAAAAATAGCTTCATTTAAATCTAGTGGTGCTGGACACATTCCATTAGAATCTCCAACTAAAATAATATATTTTTGATTTATCATGTTGTATAACTTCCAAGATAAGTGATTTCATTAAAAACTCTTTGTGCTATTGCAAAGGAGATTGGACTAAATTCTTTTCCACCACCACGAGCAATTACTGCATTTCCATAAATAATTAAACCTGTTGAGTCAATGATTCCTGTAGGGTAATGATTGTACGGGTTTTGAAATAAAATTAATTCATCATTATTAAATTGATTTATTGTTATTTGAAGGTCAACTGTTTTGATGTAACTAGTTATTAATTCATTAATTGAACATCCATTTGGAATTGGAGTTATTGAATTGAGAGTTCCAACTAGCACCAAATATCTTTCATCAACTTCTAGTTTCATTTTTCTGTCCATCCTTTAGTAGTTAGTTTCCAGCCTAATTGATTCATTATTTCTTGAATATATTTAGGTCTAGGCATAATATCTAAAGCTCCTTCAGATTGAAGCTTATCCAAGTGATGTTTTAATCTTTTGGGATGAATATAGATTTTTTTAGGTTTTAAATCTTTCTCAACCAACAATCTATTACACTCTTTTAACGATTCAGTTTCATCACCAATAAAACTCCTGAGATGCTCTAAAGTTGCACTAAATTCTGAATAAATTTCAACCTTAGAATATTCCCAATATTTTGCAAAAAATTCTAAAGCATGATTAATTGAATCAAAAGCCTTTAAAACTAATCCAGTACAAATTAAATCAACAGATATTGTCCATTGTGAAGAGGAAATAGAATCAGGAATTTCAAAAGGTTTATTTCCTCTTTTGGTCAATATCTTTCGATACATCACATACTCTTTGCAATTATCAACATTACTCCAGAATTGAAGAAATTTAGTTTCTATTCCTTCCCATGAAATAGAGTCAAGGTCTAATTTCTCTAAATCAAAGTCTCTTCCTTGATAATATTGCTTATCAAAGTAATTAAACTTTTCAAATTGTTTATGAGGAATAACTATCATTCTTCTTCTTAATTCAGCAAATTGATAATCTAAATGAATAGATTCAATAGAACTAAGAATTTTAGGACAGAAAACTTTATATTCTTTATTAGTTCCATCCATGTTTGCAATTTGAACTTTTTCTGTTGAACGGTTATATCCAAAAAGCAACATATTATAAAGTTTGATATCTCTAAGCAATGTTTCTTTGTTGATATTATCCCAACATAAAATAGCTCCTTCCTTTTCTAACTCCTTAAGTTCAGGGTCAATCCAACGCATATTATCAAGACTATTTCTAATACTTGCAAAAGTATCAGCACTTGAAAACGTTTGAGTGTAACCGTGTAAAAGGTTCGCGAAGATTGACGTACTTGATTTTCCACTTCCTTGTTCTCCATAACAAAATAAAATTGGTAAAATCTTTGTCCATTTAGTAGGAGCTAATATGTATATAGCAACTAAAGTATTTAAGATTTTAGGATTTGGAAGCCAAACTATTTGCTCTAAAATATTTTTGGTATTCCAAAAAATAGAAATTGAATCGTCCCATAACTCTTCCCATGAATCTAAAGCGTTTGCATACATCGCTTTAGGATCTAAATATTCTATTTTCCGATTACTTGAATTATTAAATTCCATAGTTCTGCTGATTCTGTATTAGTGTTTGGTTTTTCTGACATCATTAAGGTAAGAACATCATGCAAACACTTGATTTCTAAATCTTTAAAAGCTAAATTATATTGTTCATAAATAAATGCTAAACGTGCATTTAATTTATCTGCTTCAGTTTCTGTTTTTTTATATCCACCAAAACTTCCTTTGGTAGAAATTGAATCCATGATTTTATCATCAATTTCTCTAGCCTCAGTAAGTTCAAGTGTTATAAATGATTTTCTGAAAGCTTCAATTATATCTGGAGGAATTACTGTTCCTCCAATTTCATTTGTTCCATCTGCGATGCATCTCATTTGAGGAGATTCTTGGATATGAATAAATCCTGAATAATGTGCATCTTTATCTAATTGAGATAATTCATTGCAAAAGAATTTTTCAGCTACTGATTGAGGTACTTTTTTACCTTTTTTTTCTAATTCTTTTTTTTGCAAATCTTAGTAAACATAATTGAGGAGTAAATTCCCAATTTCCAGAATTATCACTTATGTTTTTAATTTGACTTGTATTTATTTCTTCAATCATCATGAAGAAATACCAGTAATCTTCAACTTCTCTAGCAATTGCTTCCTTAAAAACAATCTTGAAATTACAACTACTCCATTCTCGTGTACCTATAAGCGCGTGCTTCTGTGGCTCTTTGGCTGGCAAGTACCAAAAACTCATGTTCTTGTCCTCTAGAGTGTATATATTTTTTACTATTAATAATTACTATTAGTAATTATTAATAGTAATTTTTTTATAAGCTCTCAAGCTAGAAAGCTATAGGATATGCAATAACAGACACTGACTTAGAGCTAAAGCTTGGAATCATTATGTTATCTGTAGCTTTAACTAAAGGAATAAAATCAGTTTCAAAGAATAATGAATCTGAATACCATTCACATATTACAATTTCTCCTCTAATTGAAACTTTATTAATGAAGGCAGAAATTTCTTTTTCTTCAATTTGCTGTTTTTCATCATAAAAAGCAAAAAGATTCTTGCTTAATTTTATTGAATCTATTTCTTGAAATTTCTTGATTTTGTCTTCAAGAGACATTGTGCAAGATATAAATTGAATTCCTTTTTCATTAATACAACCAAACCAAGAACGTAAAGTTAATTGAACTTTTTCTGATTGTTTTAATGCGATTACAGTTTTGTCTGGTTTCATTTTTGAATCACCTAATTAATTCCACATAAGTGTTCTCATAATGAATATTAATTAAAACATTCATCATGAATTTTTTTATTTCGTCAAAAGTCAAACCCATGTCATTTGTGTTAGATTTTTTAAACACACATGAATTTTTAGTAACGATTGCGTTTTCATAAGAGAACGCAACAACTCCAGTTGCTGATTTAACATAATCTGGATGGTTTTGAACTACATGATAGGTACAACCTTCTATTTCAAAATATTCAGGAAGAAAGTATTTAAATCTTTCTTTAATTAATGAACTTTCATCAAATTCCTGAATATAAATTACATCTTTTTTGCTTGGAAAGTATAAATAAAATTTTTTATTTATACTTTTTGCCTTAACTTCTTTTGGGAAGTCAAAACTCAAAAGTTTGCACAAAGAGTTATGGTTCATTTGTTCCTGGTATTAAATAAACGTTGTTATAACAATCATTAATTATTATTTTTCTTATAAATTCTTCGGCTTCTTGCAAATTTAATCCAACTAATTTACGATTATCATCTTTAAGCACAATTGAATTTTTAATAAAATTCAAGCAATTAACACTAAAAGCTATGTCTTTCATAGTCAATTCTCTTTCTATACATTCATCTTGAAATATCACATAAACACAATCATCTATTTTAATTTTTTGAGATGAGCATTTATATAAAAAGTCTGTATCTTTTTCAAAAATTACAATTTCATTAACAGAAATAAAGTTATGACCATTTGGAAATAAAATATAAAACAAATCATTAGAGTGGTTTTTTTGAATTTCTGAATCAAATTCAAAATCCTCGGTTGTAAAAAAGTCGTCATAAAGTATTTCCATTTTACATTCTCCATTTTTTGATTAGCTTTAAACTTATTTCTTCAATTGAAATAGGTTCAATTTTAGTATTAACTAATTTCCAATTTGAGTCTGAAACTATCAATAAATTTTTAAAAATTTGTGAGTGTTGAGATTGAAGAGTTTGAAGCATATGAGCAAATTCTCTCTCGCTTCCTTTGTCATGTTTTATCCATCCTCCTTTGCATTCTATATATAAAGGCTTAATTAATTTATTAGATTGAATCAAAAAATCTACTTTCCAACTCCATTCTTTAAATGGTTCTTCTTTGGGAAGAATTACTATTTCATGTTGTCTTTTAATTAAATCTGCATGGAAATATTTCAAGAGTTCTTGATAAACACGAAATTCTAAAGTAGAGTCCCAATATTCTAAATCAGAAACTTTTGGTAATTCTTGTTTAGAATAATAACTTCTTTGCAAGCTTGCAGAATACCAAAAAGGTTTAACGTTCTTGAATATTTTGTTTTTTGTAGACTTTCCATGCATCAGCAATTATCCTTTGAAGTTCATTGTATTCAGGTTGAAGAGGTTCAATAATTTTTTTTGCTATATATTGAACTACATATTCTCTGTCATATAAAATTTCACTTTCTTCAACATCATCTTTATTTGGTCTTGACTCTCCTAGGAAATAATATCTTCCTTTTTTCTTGAATCCATTTTCAACCAACATTGCCCAATTAATGTTTTGGTTAAATTGATTTCCAAACAATTTATCCCAACGTTCTTTTCTCATACGATTTTTTGCGTGTTGACAAAAAACACTGTAAAAAAAAACACACCTTTGTCAAGAGGTGTGTAAAAATTTTTTCTCTACGCTGTGAAAGAGTGATGGTGGATGCTTTGTGTAACTAAGCTTTGAGGCTTTATTGTTTCTTGTGTTCCATATAATTTCAGTTCATTTGTACTACTCTACTATTTTATACACAGATACGCCCCAAGGTGCAAAACTTGACATTGAATATTTCTCAACCAAATTAGAAGAAAGTTTAACTTCAACAGTTTTAGGATATGGATTAAATTTTTTATTTCCTACATATTCAACTAATTCAGATGTAAGTGCTATGTCAAAAAGTTTCCAATCATTGTCAACTGGAAAATATTCTGGTTTGGTTACAAGATTATAAAAGGTTGGATATTTTATTCTAAATAATCCACCACTTCTAATCTTTGTATTCCATTCATCTGTGTTAAAAATAGTTGTTTGGATTACTATTAAATCTTCTACAAATGTAGTAGAGATAGATATCCAATCTTGTTTAACTGCAACGTCTCCAAGTTTAACTAGTTCTGCCATTAAGCGGTTGCTCTAGCAAGAGTTGTATATTGATTTCCATATCCCATAATTAATTCTGCTCTACCATTAACACCAATTACATTATTTTTTGTTCCTTCTTCTGCTGCCCATTCTTCAAATTTTTGTACAGCAGTATTTATTGTAAAATTTTGCTGTCCTTTTACAGAAAAAGGAATTGAAAAATGTGATTGAACATAAGAACCTTGAACATCATAAGGTTTACGTACAACAGTTCCCCAGGAAGTTGTGCTAACACTTACGCTTGCATCACCATAAAACCACTTGACTTTTAATAGTGCAATTTTAGAGCCTTTTGTGAGTTCAATTATTGTTGCACCTTCAGGAGCATCAGCAAGTAATCCTGCTTTATCTCTTCCAGCAGTTAGCGAACCACTAACAAAAGCTTGCAATGCTCTTTCCCTAACTTCAACTTGATAAAACAAATTTTTGTTAGGTTGTAATAAATCACGATAAAAAAGTGTAGCTGTAGCAGGAGTAGGCTGAGGATTCCTAATTTTTTCTATTCTTCTCTTTTCTAGCTCCGCTTCTCTTCTTTTAGCCTTATCAAGAAGTTCTTGTAATTCATAACTACTTCTGGTTCTTCCCATGATAAATTTATCCAAAACTTGCAAGTTTAAGATAACATAGATTTTTATTGGTTTTTTTGAACGTAAAGGTTTAACCCTTCAGACGAATTTTTTTAACGTCTAATCTCTCAAAACTGCTTTAGGTTGGTTGTTCAACCTGTTGTAGAGTACTATCTTATTCTGTAAACCTTCAATTTTTATTGAAGCTTCTCGAAAATACACGTCTGAGACAGGTCTATGCCTACCTTGCCTGACTTGTTTTCCTAGAATTTTAACTTTTTTAGGAATTTTCGGATAAGCTTCATCAGGTCTATTATTTTGATTAGTATATAAATGTTTCCAATCAGGGCTATCAGATTGAATATCTAAAATTTTTGCAATTAAATCTTTAGCTGTAGATTCATCTCTGCATAATAATTGTAATTGATATCCTTTCTCCCAATCCGCATAAGTAAACATTGTTCTGCCTTTTCTCCATCTATAACCTTCACCTTTTGTGAATATATTTTTAATTTTTCTTGCATATTGAATTAATTTAGTGTTAGTTAAACTTTCTGTACTTTCATTCATTAACCTAAATGAAATTTTTCCTTCAACACGTTTGTAACCAGGTTCAACATCTGTTGCTTTCTGTATAAAGAATAAAGTAATTATTGGTTTATAAGCTCTAAGTCTTGAACTACCTTTTATTTCAGGTTCATAATTTACTTCATCTTTTTCATTCATAATTAAATAAAATGCAATCATTCTTGCAACTGTTAAACCTATTGGGTCATTATCTTTATGCAAGCAAATATTTCTTGCCGCTAATCTACCAGATGCTGAATTATATAATTCATTTTCAGCTAAACCTATATCTGAAAAATGCTCTTTAATTTTTTTATTAATAAATTTTCTACAAAAACTCTGAAAGGCTTCAACTTCATTTGCATTAGTCATTTTTTTTTAATCAAATAACGTGTACAATATTTATTGTACAAAACTTGAGGTAAAAATAATGGCTGAACCAACTTTAGTTGAAGTTTTTGGAGCAAACGCTGTTCAAGATGTAAACACTTTAACAATTTCTAAAACTGATTTAGCTACTACTGGTTTAACTGCTTCCGTTGATAACACTGCTGAAAGTTTATTTGTAGCAATGTTTAAATTAGCTCGAACTAAACTCAATACAACTAATCAATCTGCTGACCCAGATATTCAAGTAACTATTGGTAATCCACAAAGTTTTACCAATGTTAGAAATGGTGTTACTTACAACCAGATTAATCAAAGTGTTTCTCTGGAAGTGGAATCACAAGGTGTAATTATCAATCCAGACTCTTACTAGAGCTTATATATTTTTTACTATTAATAATTACTATTAGTAATTATTAATAGTAATTTTTACACACACTCTCAAAGAAAACAAAGACATGGCGGAATTTACAATTAATGAAGTGTTTGGAGCAGGTACTCAACGACTAGAAGCTAGTGCTGCTGCACCTTCTAGCGGATTATTTATACCTGATTCAGTATTTACAGAAGTAGGATTAAGCAATCCATCTGGAGCAAATGCAGAACAATTACTTGCGAGTATTGTTATTAAAGCCAAAACTGCTTTAACAGAAACAGCTTTTGATGCAGACTTAGATAAGTCTATTTATTTTGAAACAGATTTACCTGATTTTATAAATCGAGGAGAAAACAATGTTAGATATCGACTAGATTCTATGACAATATATTTTGCTAAGTTAGCACCTTTAACAGAGATAGATCCTAATGACTACTAGCAACTATTGTTACTCAGGTGAAACTGGGGAAGTTTCTATCAATGAAAATTCAGTTGGAAGTTGGGACGCTCCAATTTCTTCTGAATTAATTGTTCAAAATGAATGGAATTATACTTTTAATGGAATTGGTGCGGCTGGAGGATGCGTAACAGTTTACTCTGTTATTTATAAAGAATCTGTAGATACTATTCCAGAATGGGCTGTTGATGAATGGGCATATTCAGGACAACCTGGTTCTGGTTTTTCTGGAAGTTGTAATTTTTCAATAAATAATTTAAGGGCTAAAGTAAGTTTTGATGGAGGTCAAACTTACAAACCTTTTCAGTATGTAAATGGTGCTGCTCAAAGTCCTCCAAATTCATCAAATACTAGTCATTATTATCCAAATGGAAATCCAATAATTGATTTGCATGGAAATAGCACTGAAAATGCTTATCCTCAATTAGTTTCAAAAATTCAAACCACTAAATATAGATTAAAAATATTTAGCAATGGAAATGAAGTTTTTAATCAAGAATATGATTCTGAACCTGTAATTTCAGTTTCATGCTCAGGAATTCCTCATGATTGCTTGAATGGTGCTTGTGTTCTTGCATCAGAATTTGGAACACCAGGATTATATAAATCACTTTCAGCTTGCCAGAAAGTTTGTGGAACTAAAGGGTGTTCAGGAGTATGTTTAAGCAAAAAAGAATTTTCAAGTCTGCGTGAATTGGCTAAACAAAATAAAAGAAATAATTGTGGTTAAAATATGACTACTTCAACTATAATTTCAGATTTACAGCAAGCTAATCGATGTTCAAATAAATGTAATTGCTGCAAAGACTTACAAAGACAAATAAATCAATTAAAACAAGAAATAAAAAGAATTCCAAAAGTTAATGAAAAATCAATAATAGATAAAGCTTCTGAAAAAGCTAAAAATATTATCACTCCATTGTTGCCAGGATTAATTACACCTATTGTAGGTGGAATTGTTCTTACACAAATTAGCCCTTTAAAAACTGCACAACAAGCTTTAACTAAAGACTTGATTTTTGCAAAAAATAAAATTAGTGGTATTTCTGCTTTAGTTAATTCCAATAAAGCAAAAGTTGGTAAAGCTTTATTTCAAGCAAGTAGTGCTGCAACTGCTTCTAAAGCAGCGGTTTCAAGAGTTGCAGGAATTGCAGGAATTTTATCAGGTTTAGCAGCTTCAGTTGCAGTTTTAAAACTTTCTGAAAGTAGATTTAATGCAGCAGAAAAAGTTACTGATAGATTAAGTACAGATTTAACTAAAAGTTTTAGCTTAATTCAATCTAATCGTTCAAGAATTAAAAGTTTAGGCAATCAAGTTGGAGTAATAAATAAAAAAGTTGAGAATAATTCATCATCAATAAATTCACTTGAAATAGAAGTGAATAATAATGTAAAAAATATACTTAAAACAAGTAAAATTGCACAAACCGCACAACAAGAAAGCAAAAAAGCGCAAGAAACAGCGCAAAAAGCAATCACGAAATCTGAGGAAGCAATTCAAAATTCTTCAAGGGCAAATACAACAGCACAAAATGCCATTGCTATATCTTCTAATGCAAAAAATACCGCTGACAATGCTGCAACAATTGCATCCTCAGCACAAACGATGGCTAATAATGCGAATATCACATCTAATAATGCATTTAATAATTCAACTAAAGCATTAAATACAGCTAATGCTGCTCAAAGTATTGCAACTAAAGCATTAAATCAAGCAAGTGATGCTCAAGACTTTGCAGGTACTGCTTTAAATGTAGCTACTAATGCTCAAAATATTGCAACTAATGTTGCTATTTCTATTCCAACACTTTCTAGTAGAATCACAAACCTAGAAAAATTAACTTCATCATTAAAAAAAGGATTAAATAAAAATATTCAAAATGTAAATAAAACAACAATTAAAAATACAACAATAAATAATATTCGACGTATAACTCAAAACGTTAGTGCAGATGTCTCTAAAATACAATCTAGTTTAGACAAAGCTAAGATAACTTCGTCATCAGCTTCTATTAGTGCAGCAGTAGCAGAAACTAAAGTAAATAGATTAAATAAAAGAGTGAATGATATGGACAAAGAATTTAAAGATTTGCTAAAAAAAGTAGATAAAAATCAAAATAATTTAGTTGGATTAATTACTCCTATAGCAGCAGGTGTTGCAGCTATTCCTGTAGGAAAAGATTTTGTAGATAAAGTTGGAGAGGGAACTTGCTCAACTTTAAATAAATCTAAATGTACCAGTAAGTTCAGAAATGATATTTCAAGAGATAGAAAATTAGCTAACAAAAATTTATTAAATTCAATTTCAGCAGGTGCAGGAGCAATCAATAGTGGTTTAAATTCAGTTATTTTAGCTCGTGTAAATATTTTACTTGCAAGAACATCATCAATGTTTGACATACTTGCAACGGATAGAGCATTTAATATTCTTAATCTTTTAACTAATTTGCATAATGCAGCAATGCTGTCTAGTAATGTTGTTCAAACTTTAACAGCTACATTTGATGCTGGTGCAAATTTAATTGGAATAAATATAAAAGATAAAGATGGGAATAATATTTCTACTGGTGGTTTTGTAGGTCAAATATTTAATGACGCTTTGAAAAAATTATTTGGTGCAACAGTTGTAGAAAACTTTTATCAAACTTTATCTAAAGCTAATAGAATTTATCAATCTGCAACTAATCTATTAGATGATGTTCAAGGAATGTTTGACTCTGCTAGACAATTAGGAGAATTAACAGCTAACAATACTGGAAAGATTGGGAACGCTTTAAAAAAAGCTGGTGCAATTTATGAAAATGCTTTTGATTGGATGTCAGAGAAAAACAATGCTGCATCAGCTAAACAAAAAAAATGGGATGCTGTTATTAATGGAATAAATGAAGTTGACGATAAAATTTCAAACTTTAATTCAATTATTGGAACAGTTCAATCAGTTAAAGATAATGTAGAACAACTTAAACAATCCAAGAAAGAATTTGAAGAAAGTCTTAAGAAGTCTCAAGGCAGTATATCTACTGAAGCTAATACAAATAAAAATCTGTCACAATTGAAATCAAATGTGACAGATGCTGATATTTCAAAAACTGATGGCTAGAGAACTTTTATTGTTTTTAGAAATTTGCTTGGTTATTCTTCAAATTATACAAATACTATGGATAAGCAAAAAAGCAAATCAAATTCAAAAAAATTTAATGTTCATTAGACACCTAAGCTTAAATTCAAGGAGTTTTGCTAATGAATAATTAATCTTGATATAATTAAAAAGTTAATTCCTATATTTTCTGAGGAGATGGAAATAAGCGGTAGCAAAATGGGTTCTACCGCTTTTTTGTGTTTAGTGTTAGAGCTTATATTTTTTATACTATTAGTAATTACTATTAGTAATTATTAATAGTATTTTTTATATACTCTCTTAAACTCTTTATGGAACGAAAGAATCAGTGTTTCAGGGTTTGAATTGCTTAAAACTTAGGTTTAAAGAAGAAAAACCCCCTTGGGTAATAAAGGGGGTTGCTTCCAAACGAGAACTACTTTTCTAATTGATATATTACTCTTAAAATAGCTCTGACGCTATTATCATTTAGGTCAAAACCTAAATCTTGCAATTGGTTACAAGCTGTTTGGTAATCAAGTGGTTGCTTTGCATGTTTGGTAAGCAAGTCTACTGAAGTTTCAAAATTAGTATGCTTTCTGTAGAATAAATCATTTACAGCATTAGTGTGACCTAAGCTTCTAGACCTAATTTCTTGAGGAATTCCATGTAGTTCGCCAAGATGATTTCCTAGATATCTAAAAGCATAAACTTGTGTGACTGGACATTTCCATGATTTTATTCTTTGAGCTATTTGCTTAGAAAATCCTCTAACTATACTTTCATGATTTTCAGAGCTTGGTTCATATAGTGGAAGTTTAGGGACTTGAATTTGTAATTCTTCAATTAATTTTTTATCATTAACCAATGGTCTACAAACTCTACTCCCAGTTTTGATTGTTGTTCCAAAATAGGTTTTATCTCCTAAGACTAATAACAAATATTTGTTATCTTTTTTGCTCAAAGCTGGAATAGTTAGATTGTCTTTCGTGTATGGTTTAGTGAGATTTAAAGCTGCTGCAATTTCACTAGGTCGCAATCCATAGACCACGCACATTGAACAAACCCATAACCATTTTTCTCTAATTTCTAATTGACTATTAGTTGGAGCATTATCAAGAGTTCGTTGTCTCCATTCAAGAAACTGGTTTAAGCTAATAGATTGATGATTTCTAAACTTTGTTTGTCTGCCATCAATTTCAGCTAAAAGTCCTAGGAGTTTATCTGAGTTAGGACAATAACTGCAAATTTTTTTAATTACAGTATATCTATCCTTGAAAGTTTTAGTGCCTTGCTCCCAAGTAAAAAGTACAGTTTTTATTTCTTCCCAGTTTGGCTGCTTATCCCAATTAGGAAATTTTCTGAATAAAAAACCATAGTAATCTCCAATGCTTGCATTGTCATTTGCAAGATTTCTATCGCGTTCGCGCCCAGTGTTTTTATTCCTACCCTCCCAATATTCTTGCTCTATTTTTTCAAAAATTTCTCTGTATGTAATTCTGTCATCTACAAGAATATTTTTACCTAATATTTCTTTGTCATACCATTCCCAGAATTCAGTTTCTCCAGTAAATTCATCTAAAGACTTACGAATTTTCCAAGCCTTATCCAGTGCAGCGTAAATTCCAGTATCGGTAAAAGACTCTCCTGTAGGCTTGCTTTTACGGTTTCCAGTTCCGGGCATGGTAATCTGGAATTGCAAATATTTATTTCTTTCTCTTTTTAGGCGTACTCCCTTCGGAAGTCTTTTTGAGACTGCCTTGAAAGTAATCAGTAAATCCTCAAAACTCTCATAATTACCAGTTCCCCCAACTGTTGGATTTTCCCTCATTTTTCACTCATTGCAAAATATATAGGTTGATGAGTGAATGAAAAACAACGTGATTTCAAGGGTTTTAAGGTTAAGAGCAGGTTCGAGTCCTGTACCGCCCATGTCCCGTTTTTGAATAATTTAGTTTACAGCTTACCTTAAAGTAGTGTACAGTTGGCGATCGCTGATAGATTTGTGCGATCGTATGAGGTTTGTATTTTGGCGTTGCTGAATTCAGGTATGAATTTATCTCACGCAGAGTCGCAGAGGCGCAGAGAGTAAGAGTTTTAAGTAATTCATTTTTTAATTTCATACTTCAAATCAGCAACGCCTGTATTTTTATATAAGGGACTTCCAGATTAAAAAATATCCCAAAGTCATTTTACCAATCGTATGATTCGTAGGGGCGGGGTAACCCCGCCCCTACAATGTGGGATAATTTATTTCTTGGAAGTCCCTAAAATCAACCTTTGTATATATGACGTGCCGCTCTCACTCGAATACTTGATTGCCAACTATTATCCGATTTCCAAACTCGAAACACATCATAACTGTGATGTTCACCTACACACCCCATCCAATGGTGGTTATCTCTAGCACGTAAGAAAAATGATGCTTTGACTCTAATATCATCATGCCAAGTGTTATCGCTGCTTTTCCATACTCGTAAACAATGATGATTGACTGCATCTAGTTTACAAAATCCCATCCAATGTTCATTATCTACACCCCTGAGCATTACAGCTTTTTGAGCAACAATGGAACCATTTTCAATCCCAGTTTTCACAGCATCAATATTTTGTTGATTTTGATGTTCTACTTCTTCTATTTGTTTATTGGTTTGTTGCGAGTTTGTTTTGATATTTTCTAATTCAGCTTTTACAGCTTGCAATTCTTGAGTTGTAGATTCTAATTTTTCTGCTAATTGGACATAATTTTGTTTAAATTTTCTCAACTCTTCTAACTCCGCTTGTAACTCTTGTTGAGTATCTCTGAGTTCTGCGATCGCTTTTTCAAAATAGCCTAATGGTGTTTTTTTATTACTTGTTGTCATAATCTTAATAATCAATATTTAGCTACTTTTTTAAATACTATTTATTGTGATGTTTCCGATAACAATAAGATATTTTCTTTATTACCGTCTAATTCATAGTTGTTGACCGTATTTCGCCAAAAATCACACAACATTCCATAGTTGATCCAATCTGCAACTGCTTGACGTTTCAATTCTGGCGAATTTCTAGCTAAATAAGCCATTCTTGTGGCATTCAGTTGCAATTGCCCATAAATTTGTAAAACTTCATCTATCTGAGTATTTTCATCAAGTTTATTCAATTCATAGCACTCAGTTAATCTATATAATTCAATATCAGATAACATCATACCTGGTTTTAGTTCTAACTTGAGTGCCCGCCTACATTTATCAAATGGATTGGGTAAAGAATGAGCTAAAATCTTTTTTAATTCATTTCTAATTATTTCAGTTTCCCCACCAATTATTTCGTTAAGTTTATCAATTATTTGATTGGCATCTTGAAATAATTTATCTTCTAAAATAATTGCTTGTGTGAACGTATTATTTTTGATAGTTTCTATGGAAGATATCCCTTCCATAATTGATAATGTAATTTGATTGATACGATTCTCTAGATAACAATCAGTCTCTCCCAAAGTAGCCCGTAAATCTCTGATTATTTTTTGACGTATTGCATCAATTTCTTGAAGATTTTGATAAATCTTTTTGTCAGTATGATTAATCAAATATTGAATATCGTTTTTAGTTTTATTTTCTAATTCGTCTAAATTATTTAAAGTCTGTTCCATCCTTGCTTTAGCTATGTAGTCCAATTTATCAGCAAGAGGATAGATTTTGCTATCAAATAACTTGCTTAATTCTTTGCGATTCTTTTCTGTAAAATGTGTGGCACTCTTATTTAAAGAACGTTCTAAATCTTTTGTAAAACCTCTAAATATAAAACTGAACATTTATCAAATACACTTGCATACAAAATATTATTTATTGCATTAAATATAACATTGTCAACTTTAAGTGGCAACACCGATCTTAATCAGCAAATCCAGGCTTTGATAAAACAACTTATGAAGAGTATTTTTTCAGTATATTTACTCATGTAGAATCTGGTTTTAATGCAAGTATTATAGTTCTGTAATTAGCATCATAAAATATTATGAAGTTGAATCTAAACTGGAAGCAGATGCCATTTTTGCCCTATACACAGCGAAGGGAAATGCCATCAGAACCAGGGATTTATTATGTGGGTAATAAGTCTTGTCCAGTAATGTATGTTGGTCTTTCACGTAACTTAAAAAAACGTCATATTAGTCACCATCGTCAAGTACAATTTGAAAATTTTGAAAAACCTGTAATACGCTATCGGTGTTTATCAGAGGATATTTTAAATAGGATTTTTGACCTTGGACAAGCGTTAAAAAGATTGGAAAATCAAGCTAAAGATTACTATAAACCTCCTCTAAATGACACACCTGTACCAAATAAAACGAAAATTCAAACATCACATGGTCCAATTTATATTCAAATTCATAAAGTGAGAGAAGAAGGCTACTGTTTACATTTTGATTGTCAAGATGGGGATGAACTGGCAATAAATACAAGTAAATTGCCAATGCTTACCAGAGCTATTCAAGACAAACGCCCCATATTTCTAATAGCATCCGGTTCTTACAAAGATTATCAGATAGCAGATTATCCTTTATTGCATAAACTAGAACCTTTCAAAAATGAAAAAATTTATCTTTTGATAAGCCGTTTTATACCTTATGAATACGAACAGTCTGATATTTTAGGTTATGATTATGCCGTATATGGTGCAAACTCTAAAGTCTTTATTGAGCCTTATATTATCCTCAATAATCAGCCAGGTTTTCAAGAATTTAAGAGGCGTTATTTAAAATTAGGATTCACAAATTGTGAACGTTCTCCATTTGCTAGACAATTGTTACATCTTGGCGAATTTAATTTACTCCCTTCGATATAATTTTAGCTGCTTTTCATTGTTCAAGATTCGATTTGCAGCCAATTTTCTAAATTAATCCCCTGCACTCTCAGCAAATCAGAATCATTAGAAACCAAAATTAAACCGCATGTAATTGCCGTTGCTGCGATTAAAATATCTGCATCTTGTATTGGTCTACCCCTACGTTTTAAATCAGCATGAATTTCACTGGCTTTTTCTATAATTTCTATTTCATCCAAAAATAAAACTGTAACTTCTTGGCAGAATTCATGAAATTCAAGTAGCTGCCTCGTAGCATTTGTGCTTAAGAGTCCTCGTTTCACTTCATAGTAGGTGATACAACTAATAAAAACTTCTTCTCCCTGAAGTTCCACCTCATTTAATCTGTCTGTAATTTTTTTATTCTTCTTTCCAATAGCCGTGACTATATTTGTATCCAGCAGATAGCCCACTATTACTATCTCCCTTCTACAGCAGCAAAAAACACTTCTTTTTGCTCTGGACTAAAATCGTCCAGCAGATGGTACATCAACTGTGTAGCCATTATCTTTCTGACCCTTTGTGCCAGTTTTGCATCATCTAACATATTTAATTGTGTTGGAGACACCTTATCTAACAGCTGAGAAAATATTGGCATTATTTCATTTTTGTCTAAATTATGATATACGCTATCCTCCTGCATTAAATGATTCACTATTCCCGATATGCGATGTAGAAGTACATCTTTTTGTCCTGAAACTTCCTGCATAATCTCCTCCAATTTCTTAACTGACATCTTGCACGAAAATAAAATTATTCTGTTGCAAATTAACCCAATAATGCCTTCGCCTTAGCCAAAACATTATCAACGCTAAAGCCAAACTTCTCCAGACAAGTACCACCATGAGCAGAAGCACCAAAGCGATCTATACTCACAGTATCCCCTTCAGTACCTACTGGACTGACACGCCTCAAAATGTAGGTTGGGTTGAGCGATAGGGAAACCCAACAAAGCTTTACTGGTGTTGGGTTTCATTCTTCAACCCAACCTACACCTATTGCACTATTTTAGCTGTGTCAGTCCACTACATACTTGTGCCAGCCAAAGCCAACACCAGCTTCTACTGATAAACGTTTGGGTGACAGCTTTAGGTAACACAGACTCCTTGTAAGCTCCATCCTGTCCTTCAAACAACTCCCAAGAAGGCATGGAACCACACGCACTTTCTTACCTTCCCCTGCCAACTTCTCAGCCGCAGTTACACAGAGATTCAACTCGGTACCCGTACCAATTAAAATTAGTTCAGGTGTACCTTGACAATCTACCATAGAAAAAATCAGGGGTGAAACTGTTGCCTGTTAGCTACCCTCACCCAAAGACTTTTTCAGCAAGACCTAAATAAACCTGCTGAACCCGAACTTAGGTTAATTAGCTGCTTTTGACGCTCGTAACTAATCAAGCCATACTTGCAGTAATTAATTCCTCAGACATTTCAAAATTAGTTGTAACATTTTGCACATCATCCAAGCCTTCCAAAGTGTCAATTAATTTCAGTAGCGATCGCGCTTGGTCTGGCTCGGTTACTTCTACACTATTACTGGGAATCCAACGTAATTCGGCATCACTCACCTCAAAATCTTCTGCCTTGAGGGTTTGGTTCAGGGTTTCTAAATCTACAATACTAGTAAATACCTCTGCTGTATTTTCCTCACCCATTTCGTAAGATTCAGCACCTCCATCTAAGGAAGCTTCTAATAGCTGTTCCTCATTTGCCACATTATTTACCAAACATACCCCTTTCTGCTCGAACATCCAACTCACACAACCCGTTTCCCCTAAATTCCCACCATTTTTACTAAAAGCAGCACGTAAGTCAGCAGCAGTCCGATTGCGATTATCTGTGAGTGCCTCAATTAACACAGCCACACCCCCAGGACCATAACCCTCGTAGCGAATTTCCTCTAAACTTGCCCCACCATCCGTAAATGTACCTGCACCTTTAGCGATCGCCCGTTCAATATTATCATTGGGAATACCGGCAGCCTTGGCTTTATCAATAGCCGTGCGTAGTTGAAAATTACCTGCGGGATCGGGAATACCGTTTCTGGCAGCAACAATAATTGCACGGGACAGTTGGGTGAAGGTTTTACCCTTTTTGGCATCGACTACTGCCTTCTGGCGTTTAATATTTGCCCATTTACTATGTCCTGCCATACTCTAAATTAGTTAACCTTTTCAAAAATACAATCTATTTATTGCTGGCAAAAATGCCCAACACATAACATTATTGTGCAATGCTATCTCTTAACTGCCAAACTTATTTAGTGATAGTAGGCATTTCCCATGAAAAACCGCACTCTGTCTTATCATCACACACCCCTCTCCTTAATAAGGATACCAATGGCGAATCAGGGGTATCACCCTCTTGGGAGTGGGGGAGTGAGAGAGTGGGGGAGTGGGGGCAGAAAAAACAAGTCCAAATTATGACAATAATCCCCAGCTTTTAGCCTGGTGAGGGGTCAAACCTACTATTCGCCAGCAGCATCCTTAATAAGGAGAGGGGCTGGGGGTGAGGTTACTTTTAAGCTAGTCCCCCACGGGAAGATCCCACAACCAAGGATGAAAATGCTTTGTGACTAACTTTTTAAGGGCGCACACAATGCTCCCCTACTGGGTTCTTCCGCACCTATTTTTAAGTTAGCCCCCCATGAGAAGATCCCACAACCAAGCCATGAAAAATGTTTATGACCCACTGTCAAGCGTCAACTAACAACTAATAACTAACAACTAACAACTAACAACCATTTTCAAGCTAGAAAGTAAGGTTAACAAGTCCCTCATGCAATTTCTACTAACTATATTGATGGTACTCCTCCTGAGTTTAACTGGATGTCAGTCCCTAGGACAGAAAAATTATCAAGATAATGTGATCCATTTGAGTTTATGGCAAGGGGTAAACCCACCTGCAAACCGGGATGTATTGCAAAAACTGGTAGATAAATTTAATCAAACCCATCCAGATATTCAGGTAGAATCCCTCTATGTAGGACAACCAGATCAACAATTACCTAAAATACTGGCTGCGGTGGTAGGTAATGCTTCCCCTGATTTGCTGTGGTATAACTCAGGAATTACAGGGCAATTGGTGGAACTGAATGCTTTGGTTTCTTTGGATGCAATGTGGGCAAATTCCCCCGTCAAGGACGAAATAGACCCTACTTTATTGGCATCAATGACCTATCAAGGGCATTTATGGTCTGTGCCTTTTGGTACCAATAATATCGGGATTTTTTATCGCCCCAGTTTATTTAAAGCGGCGGGTATTACCCAATTACCCCGCACCTGGGAAGAGTTACGTCGAGTAGCTGCCCAATTAACTATTGATCAGAATGGCGATCGCCACATAGACCAATATGGTATGGTTTTACCCTTGGGGAAGGGAGAATTCACGGTATTTTCTTGGCTGCCATTTATGTGGGGTGGTGGGGGTGAATTTGGCAAGGATGGGGATGTAGAATCTGCTGATGCTGTTGACTTGAAAGATAATCAAGGAGCGATCGCAGCTTTAAAATTATGGCAAAATTTAGTTAATGATGGTTCGGTCATTTTGTCAGCACCGGAACGAGGGTATGAAACGGACAATTTCATTGCTGGTAAGGTAGCAATGCAAATCACCGGTCCCTGGACTTTAGCATATTTGGATAAGGATATTCCTGATGGAGATTTGGGAGTGTTTCCCATCCCCGCAGGAGAACGTTCCGCTACTTGTATCGGTGGGGAGAATTTATTTCTATTTAAAACTACACCAGAAAGACAAAAGGCTGCTTTTAAGTTTGCTGAATACGTTTTGAGCCAGGAATTTCAAACTGCATGGGCACTAGGTACTGGTTATTTACCTGTTAATCTTCAGTCCCGTCAAAGCCAAGATTATCAAGAGTTTCTCCAACAACAACCAATAGTGAAAGTCTTTTTGACACAGGCAGAATATGGAAGAGTACGCCCAATTTTTCCCGGTTACAATCGGGTATCGGATAGTTTAGGCAGGGCAATTGAAGGGGTATTGTTGGGTAAGAGTTCGCCCCAGAAAGCACTCCAGGCATCCCAACAGCGTTTAGATCTCATTTTCAAATAATACTAAATAACCTGAGTTCGGTGTTAGGAGTTCGGTGTTAGGAGTTAAAATTAACGTGAGGAATATACGTAACCTTAGTTCGGGTAATCCCGGTTTATTTAGGGTCTGCTGAATAACTATAAAACATTGATTTATCAATGCTTTGAGGCTATTTTTTTGGGAATTAAGTGCAAGGGAATTAGAATTTTAGGTTTAAAATTCTTGCATCTGTAATTTTTGATGATATTTTCAATAAAAATCCATAGGCACCGAACTATTGCCTATTGCCTATGGCCTATTCCCTACCCTCACCCAAAGACTTTTTGCAGCAAGCCCTATTTAACCTTGAATAGCCCAAACGAGGCAAACACGTTGACCAAAAAATAAACTGGATACAAGCCCCTCGATTCATCGATGGGGTAATACTTTTGACTTTTGACTTTTGACTTTTGACTTCCGCGAAGCGGTTGACATATCCTAGAATCAAGCAACGGTGTAATGAGGATTTCAGCTGATCCCAAACTCAGGTTAAATAAAAAAATCGAGTTTTGTTGAGCAAAACTCGATGTATACCGGGTAAATTCTAAATTTTACAATTCCCCCAGAAATCCAATCTTATAACCCACTGTTGATGAGTGATTTAGGATTTAGTAGCAGGCTTCAAGTTCTTAGTCAAAGATTGTAAAGCAGATAAAATTTTCTCTTGATTGGGCTTAGATTCTTTGAGTAAACCTTTGACTTCATCAATACTCTTGACTATGGTGCCGTACTTATCACCAGAGGCAGCTTTCACCCCAGCCTGAGCTGTTTTCCAAACTCCTTCAAAGGCTGTAAATTCCTTTTTCGCAGTCGCAAAGTCTCCAGACTTAACTGCTGCTTTAGTTTTGGTCACTGCATCCAGTAAACCACCAACTCCTTCTCCAGCAACTTTTTTAACAGCACTTGTGACATCAGCAGCAGGATTAGCAACTGTTTCTGTTTGCTTGGTTGCCTGTTCTGCTTGTTGACATCCTACTAAAGCGAAAAAGCTCACAGGAACCAGAACTAGCAATTTATGAAAATGTCTCATCAATAAACTCCTCAAATCAAAAAAAGTTATTTTATGCTGCTACCTACTGTGTATTTACAGCACAGAAAGACATTACAACATCAAAATAAATTCAGCAAGTATTCTATGATCGAATTTTGCAGATTATTTTATTTATATTATTTATTCTACCAGAAATCTGGGGAGATAATTGTAAACAAGTATTGATTGACTCCCATAACTAACTCAATCAAAAAAAATAGCGATCGCTACTTTGATATGCAAAAAAATTTTATAAAAAATTTATAATTCAACTCTTAATAATTTGAATTAGTTGGCGCAGATTATTGATACATTTTCTCATTAGAGAGGAGATATTGTTACTAGCTAATTTTGATAACTATATTGTTTTATATTTAACAAGCAAGTTAGTGAAATTAATAGCAATACCTTTTGGTGGGTATTGCTACAGGAAGTAGAGTCGCGTTCTAATCTGCTTTAGGGTTAACTTTGGGCTTTGATGACTTTATGGTTGTAAAACTAATTGGAAAGAATTTAAATATCCTTTAATTGTGGTAGATAGGGTTTTATGCTGCCTTTTGGTTGTCATTGCCATCACTTGATACAAACGGCCTTGGGCAACAAACATTCTGCTAGTAGTTATTTTGCCTCCAGAGTTAATATACTTAATTTCCTTACCGGGATGACCATTAGAGCTACGAATATTGCGTTGGCTAATTAATCGACTTTGGGTAGTTTGTAAAGCCATGTTTTGGGCATTATTAAGTATAGTTTGGGGATTAGTCATTTCCGCATAATTGAATGGGAATTTATTGGATGTGACTACATAGGCAACTTCCTGATTTGGAGGTTGAGCAACAAATATTTTTAACTCGATTTTCCCCATATAAGTTTTTTGAATTTGGGAAGTTTTTTTGGGTCTTCCTGGCATTAACACCCTAAACATCTGATCGGGAGGAGTGAATATCTTCCATTGAGGTTGTTTAAGTTTTGCTACTGATGATATTGGTTTTTTTTGAGACACCTGTGATTTGGGTTGACGTGCCGCAACGGTTGTTAATCCAGTAGCAAATAAGGTGGTGATCATTAATGGCAGAAAAATTATATTTGTCATAATCTTTGCTTTTATAGGTGCTGATATTACGTATATTGCTAGCTGTTCATTGACTCTAGCAGCACCCAATCTAGCAAACTATTCACAAAATTCCCGCAGGATAAGAGTGAGGGAGTGAGGGAGTGAGGGAGGGAGTGAGGGAGTGAGGGAGTGAGGGAGTGAGGGAGGGAAGGAGGGAAGGAGTGAGGGAGTGAAGGAGTGAGGGAGGGAAGGAGGGAAAGAAAATAGAGTGGAGTGTTCAGTTTTTTGGGTATTTATTCTCAAAGCTGTAGACGCTGCGCGTCTACAACCCATCACCCCATCACCCCATTACCCCATCAGCAGATCCAACCAAGAAATGGGGATTCAAGTTAGCATAAATTGGCAGCGGTTTTTGTTCGTTGAGGTTGGCTTGAAGATGCACACTTGGCACTGGCAAAATTGGCAAGGACTACCCTACTTAACTTGTAGCTTATTAGAGGATTGGCCCCACGGTTTTTTTACCCAAAAGTTTTGGTCTCGTCCTCCAGAAACAGAACTAACACAAGTACTGCACGCAGATGCTTCAGGGTATCGCTTAAAGCAGGTACATGGTAATACAGTCCTCACTCCTTCGGAAGTTGCTACCCAGTTGCAACAAGCTCAACAGGATAGAGAAAATGCTTCTGTTTGGGCATTGGCAGATGGTTTAATGAGCGAGCAGCCTTTACAAGCAGTGTGGGTGGCTAGTGCCGATTGTACCCCTGTATTAATTGCAGATCAAAAAACAGGTCATGTGGCGGCGGTACATGCGGGTTGGCGAGGAACGGCGGCAAAGATTGTTCCCCAGGCTATTAATAGACTATTGGCAAGTGGCAGCAAATTGATAGACTTACGTATTGCTATGGGACCTGCGATCGCTGGAGAGGTATATCAGGTATCTAAAGAAACAGCTATGGAGGTAGGGACTAGTATTTTCAACCATGAAGATGAAGAAGCTATGATAGATGCATTGCAAGATATTCCGACTCCCCCCATACTGCCAGATGAGAAACCGGGACACGTCCGCTTAGATGTGCGACGGGTAAATTTTTTACAAATGGAGATGATGGGTATTAGTGGAGAACAAATTGCGATCGCACCCTATTGTACTTACCAAACTCCTGAGCATTTCTTTTCCTACCGTCGGGATAATTTGAAAAAAGTTCAGTGGTCGGGGATTGTGAGTATTACTGGTAGTTAGAGACAATTTTTAATAAGCGATCGTTTTTTATCATACCTATTAGCCCTTTTCATTAATTATGACGGGTCACAGATTTCTGACTTCTTTAAGAAGTCGGGGATCGCTCACACCCGCGACTTGAACATCAATTCAGCAATAAAACGCGAGACTGAAAAACCAGGTTTTTACGTGGGAGAAAAACGAAGGATAAATATTGTATGTAGTATGTAAGCTGCTACGCAGCTAAATTGTATAAAACGAAAATGTTAAATGATTGTAGTGCGAGTCCCAAAGCCCGCGTCCAATATACAAATTAAATACGCCACAGCTTAAGGTCTGCTGAATAATTGTAAAATGTTTATATTGTAGTGGTTTCAGGCTCTTGTCGAAATTAAAAGTGCAATTTCCTTAGAGGTTGTTTGGAAAGTCTAAAAGCTTACTTAAAACCTCTCTGGTAAACCTCTCTCCTAGTAGGAGAGAGGCTTTGAAACCCCCATTCTCTTGTAGGGAAGGGGGATAGGGGGGTTAGGTTTCCTAGGTTTTAATGTTAATAACAATACTTTTCAAACATCCTCTTAGGGGCATGAGGCTTAAAAACCTTGCATTTATAATTTTTGATGGTAAAAAATAAAAATAAAATTTAAACTAAGATTTATATAAAAAAATCAGTAATAGTAATTTATTAACTATAAAAATCCAGTTAATCCTATGAATTTGCACATTTACCCGAACGCAAACATTCCTCCGGAGTTTGGCTGCGGGAAGCTATTTGGCGAGTTTGCCGGTGTTGTGGTTGCTGGGCTATAAGATTAACAGTGGTACGTTCGCCCCCAAGTGTTTCCCTGGGAACATCGCTTTTCAAGAATTGAGTACAGAAAAAAAAACTATTGGCGAGACTTAATCCCAATATGGGTAAAGTTACCCATCCTAGATACATTTTCTCATTCATCATTCATGATTCCTAGAATTGACAATTAACAGTTTGTAGATGCATTCTGAACAAAATGAGCCACCAGTAGGATAATATATGGCAAAAGGTAGAGAACAAAAAATTGATTGTTAATATATCATTATTGTAGCCCTTCAATTATGCACTAACCTTGGTGACTAATCGCTGTATTATTAGGATTTAGTTAATTTAAGGGAAAACTATATTAAATAATACGAATTTATTTATGGGATCATCCCAATTTTTCAACAATATTACGTAGTGGGAGCCGGAAAGCTCCCTTGATATTAAACGCGGGCTTTCCAGCCCGCACTACAATATTTAATATTTGGGATGCTCCCTTTATTGATTCCATCCCAGACTAAGATGGGGTTACTTACTTATAGAAATTTCTGCTCTACTAACTTATGCAAATAAAATCCGGCTCTAACCGGACAAAAATTAGGAACTTAACCACAAAATTCCCTGAGTGTGACTTAGCCAGATAAAATAGTCTAAGAAATGATGCCTACTAGCTAACCCATGCCACCCTCACAAGACATAGATACAGTCATTGACCTGGAAGAAGACAATTATGTAGACAATGATCCCCTGGATGACTTACCAGGTGAGGTGGAAATGTCTATGTTTGAGCATTTAGAAGAGCTGCGGATGCGGATTTTCTATGCTTTGATTGCTGTAATTGTAGCTGCCATTGGCTGTTTCATCGCCGTCAAGCCTATCGTCCAGTTATTGGAAATACCAGCACAGGGAGTTAAATTTCTTCAATTAGCGCCAGGGGAATATTTCTTTGTGTCTGTGAAGGTAGCCGGATACAGTGGTTTATTGCTTTCTAGCCCCTTCATACTGTACCAAATTATCCAATTTGTCCTCCCTGGACTGACTCGCCGGGAACGTCGCTTTTTAGGACCAATTGTGTTGGGTTCTAGTGTTCTCTTCTTTGGTGGTTTAATATTCGCCTACCTGTTACTTATTCCCGCCGCTTTAAAGTTCTTCATTAACTATGGTGCGGGGGTAGTAGAGCAATCATGGTCTATTGATAAATATTTTGAATTTGTACTGTTGCTGCTTTTCAGTACGGGTTTAGCCTTTCAAATCCCGATTATTCAACTGTTACTAGGCTCCTTGGGTATAGTTTCTTCCCAAACCATGATTTCCGGTTGGCGTTACATTATTCTAGGAGCCGTAGTTTTAGGAGCGATACTCACCCCTTCCACTGATCCCCTCACCCAAAGCCTGTTAGCGGGAGCAGTATTAGGACTGTACTTTGGTGGGATTGGCTTGGTGAAAGTATTGGGTAAGTGAGGGGGTGAAGGAGTTAGGAGTTCGGTGTTCGGAGTAGGGGCGGGGTTTCCCCGCCCGGATTGATGGAGCAGTAGAGATTCAATCTAAAATCCAAAATCCAAAATCCAAAATCCAGTTCCCCTGTAGCGGTAGAATAATCCTAATTTGCGTAGCTTCAAAATCAAAACTATGACCATGCATTCCGCACTCATCAGTGCATTTCACAACCGCCAAGTTCTGAAAGTAATTAGCGGCTTGAATAACTTCGATGCTCAAAGTGTCGCCGCCACCGTCACCGCTGCACATCACGGTGGTGCTACCTTTGTAGATATTGCGGCGGAACCAAGCTTAGTCCAATTAGCTAAAAGCTTGACAAATATTCCTGTTTGTGTATCAGCAGTAGAGCCAGAAAAATTCTTACCAGCAGTGGCAGCAGGTGCTGACTTAATTGAAATTGGTAACTTTGATAGTTTCTATGCCCAAGGGCGGAAGTTTGAGGCAGATGAAGTTTTAGCCTTGACTGAACAAACCCGTGCTTTGCTTCCTGATATTTGTCTTTCTGTTACTGTTCCACACATTCTCAGCTTAGACAAACAAGTGCAGTTAGCCGAAGAATTGGTGAAAGCTGGTGCTGATATTATCCAAACCGAAGGTGGTACTAGTAGTCAACCTAGCCACTCTGGAACCTTGGGATTAATTGAGAAAGCATCTCCCACTCTAGCCGCAGCTTACGAGATTAGCCGTGCAGTGTCAATACCTGTGCTTTGTGCTTCTGGTATATCTAGCGTTACAGCACCTCTAGCTGGTGCATCTGGTGCAGCTGGTGTGGGTGTGGGTTCTGCCATTAACCAACTCAACAGCGAGGTGGCAATGATTGCGGCTGTACGTAGTTTAGTGGAAGCGCTGGAAACTGCTACTAAGTCTAATATAATCGCCTAATAAATAAAAGTCGGGTGGGCAATGCTCACCTTACCCCTAACTCTTCTAGGGCGCACGCAATGCGCCCCTACTCCTGAACTAAGTAATAAGTAATAAGTAATAAGTAAGCTGTTAAGCGTCTAAATTGTATACATAAAGCGGGCAGGATGCCTGCACTACAATCACCTGATTTTTTTACTTTATACAATTTAGCTGCGTATTAACTTAATAAGTAATCTCCTTCACTCCCTCACTCCTTCCCTCCTTCCCTCCTTCCCTCCTTCCCTCCTTCCCTCCTTCCCTCCTCCACTCCTAACTGATAATCGATTGCCATCAACCATGGAGTTAAAATAAAGAGACTGTAAAGTATAGATGTTAAAAAATGTTTTGGGCTGACAAAATCGCTGCTGATGCAAAAGGTCACGAAATAGTTAATGATTCAAAAACCCCCTCAGGAAGAGTACACGTAGGATCGTTGCGGGGTGTCGTTATACATGATGTGATTTACCGTGCCTTGAAACACGCAGGTAAGCCCGTAAAATTTTTGTATGGTGTTGATGACTATGACGCACTTGATACTGTCCCCAAGTACCTAAATCAAGAAAAATTTTCTCCCTATCTTGGTTTCCCCCTGTGTAATGTACCTTCTCCAGAAGATACAGCCAGTGATTACGCTAAATATTTCATGGGAGAATTTCTGGAAGTTTTTGAGTATTTGGGAGTCAAACCAGAAGTTTACTACCTGCGGGATTTATATCGTTCTGGAAAACTGAACAGCTACATTGATACTTTCCTCAACAATGCTCACTTAGTCAGAGAAGCTTATAAAGAGGTAAGTAAGGCAGAACGTCCTGATAATTGGTATCCTTTCCAAGTTGTTTGTGAAAAGTGCGGGAAAATAGCCACCACAGTTGTGACAGACTATAACGGCTCAGAAGTATTTTATACCTGTAAACCGGATGCTACTAACTGGGTAGAAGGTTGTGGTCATTCTGGTTGGGTTTCTCCCTTTGATGGTAATGGGAAGTTGCCCTGGAAGGTAGAGTGGGTAGCTAAGTGGGATGTATTGGGTGTAACCATTGAGATGGCTGGAAAAGACCACTCTCAGAAAGGTGGTTCTAGGGATGTAGCAAATGCTATCTGTCGTAAAGTGTTAAAAAAACAACCACCATTCCACTCTCGTTATGAATTTATTTTGGTGAATGGCACTAAAATGAGTTCTTCTAAGGGTGTTGGTTCCAGTGCCAAGGAAATTGCGTCCCTACTTCCCCCTGAGTTATTGCGCTTTTTAATGTTGCGTACCCAACCGCGAACGGTTATCAATTTTGCTCCCAATTATGAAACCATCACTCGCTTGTTACGGGACTATGATACGTTAATTGACAAGTATGCAAATAGTCCTGAAGTTCAAGGTGATAGTGCCCAATTAACTAAGGATTTGATGCCTTTGTTTTATGCTCAGATTGGTGATGAAATTAAACCTTATAATTCCTTTGATTTCAGTACCTTAATTTCCTTATTACAGATTCCTCACCTTGATATTAAAGAAGAAATAGCCAAGCGCAGTCCTCAACCTTTAAGTGAGTTTGATTGGCACATAATCAATCAACGGATTGCTGCGGCTCAAAAGTGGCTGCAAGATTATGCAGATGAAGAAGAAAAGTTGGTGATTTATCTCGAGCAAGTTCCAGATAAAGCTCAAGATTTATCTCCAGAACAGGTTTCTTATCTGGAGAAATTAGCAGAAAATCTGGAGAAAGTAGAAAATTGGGATGGCGAAGAGTTACAAACAACTCTATTTTCTACATCCAAGGAGTTAGAAATTAAACCTGCTGGTGCCTTTCAAGCCATATATTTGTCCTTTGTAGGTAAGGAACGGGGACCAAAGGCTGGTGCTTTGTTATCTTATTTGGATAAGCCTTTTGTTATTTCTCGGTTGCGTAATGTAATTGAGTTGAACGCATCTAAAATTTGATTTGGCTTCGGCAGATACAGAGGTTTAAAGCAATAAGGGATTTTCTGGCGTTGCTGAAAGATATGAATTTGTCTCACGCTCCAGGCGCAGAGGCGCAGAGAAAAAGAGTTGAAGATAACTGATTTTTCGAGTTCATATTCCAATTCAGCAATGCCCCTTAACTGCTTGCATTCTGCTCCAGCCAAGCAATTAAATCGGATACACTGGAAAAACTGAGAAATTCTTCTCCCAACACTTCTAACTGTTCGGTAGATAATACTCGGATACGCTCAATAATTGATGAATCTATCTCACCAAAGCGTCGGTTTAACAGTCGATTCAAGAAACGAAAAGCTTCCTTCTGTTCACCCTTCTGTAAAATATCTTGATAAATAACTGATTCTTGCATCATATTGTCAAAGGGATGTAGTATCGCCCCCATAAGACTCTAGTTCACTAAAGTTGTGACAATTTCAGTGCTTGCCGTAGTTCGTGCAAAGCCATTTCTTGTTTTAGTTCGCTAACTTTTTCGGCTATACGAGTTTTCTGTTCTGCTGAAAAGTCTTTGGTTAATTGGGAAAATTTGTGCCTTCCGCTCATATCAATCCCTCCTAGCCATGTTGGCATAGGTGCGGAAGTATTTTTGTAAGGCTTGGTAGCCAGTATCATTTTTCAATAAATCAAAAGCAGCGAATTCAGGTAAATCTAGCCCTTGCCGAAAGACAAGGGTGGTTTCCAGCCCACCATCTATAGCTGTAGCCATTTTGATTAGGACATTGAAATGGGTATAAGCAAGTGGAGAATCTTGGAATCTATGTCCTAACTTACCTGGCTATAGCTATATCAGGAATAAATCATTTGATAATTGGGGGAGTTTATCTCTATATTTAGCCATTGTTGAATAGTTAGGAATTAGAAGTAGGGGCGCAATGGTTGCGCCCAAGAGGAGTTAGTCTCACATAAAGCAATGGATATGCTTTGATACAAGAAACTTCTTTTGTATTCCAGAAATTAGCGTGGGAAGTGTGGGGAGTGAGGGAGGGAAGGAGGGAAGGAGGGAAGGAGTGAAGGAGGGAAGGAGTGAAGGAGGGAATGAGTGAAGGAGGGAATGAGTGAAGGAGGGAAGGAGTGAGGGAGTGAGGGAGGGAAGGAGGGAAGGAGTGAAGGAGTGAGGGAGGTAAGGAGTGAGGGAGTGATAGAAAACTAACAACCAACAACTAACAACCAACAACTAACAACCAACAACTAACAACTAACAACCAACAACTAACAACCAACAACTAACAACCAACAACCAACAACTAACAACCAACAACTAACAACTAACAACTAACAACCATCAACCCATTCACAACAAACAATCCTTCAAACTATAAACAACTTGCTCCTGTTGTTCTAGAGATAGTTCTGGGAACATGGGTAAAGATAAAACTTGATTGCACACTGCTTCTGATACAGGTAATTGTCCTGGTTGATAGCCAAGATTTTGGTAAACAGGCTGTAAGTGCAGGGGATGAGGATAGTAAACCATAGTATTTACCCCCCGTGCTTTTAATTCCTCCCGAATCCAGTCTCGTTTCTCTGGGAGTACGCGAATGGTGTATTGATTCCACACACCCTTACCCCCCGGTAATTCCTGAGGTGTGATGATGTTAGGTAAATGACTCAAAAATTCTGCGTACCGAGATGCGATCGCTTGTCGTTTTTTGTTCCAAATATCTAGATAACGAAGCTTAATTTGCAAAATAGCCGCTTGAATGGCATCCAAGCGGCTGTTAACTCCTATTTCTTCGTAATGGTAGCGATTTACTTGCCCATGATTCTTGAGTACCCTCACTTTTGCTGCAATTTCTGCATCATTGGTAGTTATGGCTCCACCATCACCACAACCACCTAAATTCTTAGTTGGGTAAAAACTAAAACAACCTATATGCCCAATACTACCGACCCTTTTCTCTCCCCAAGTTGCCCCTGTAGATTGGGCGCAGTCTTCAATCACTACTAAGTTGTGAGTTGTGGCGATACCCATCAACTCAGTCATGTTTACTGGTTGTCCAAATAAATGGACGGGGATAATTGCCTTGGTTTGGGGGGTAATTGCCGCTGCGACTTGCTGCAAATCTAAATTTAAAGTATTTGTATCAATGTCTACAAATACAGGCTTGGCACCCACAGCGCTGATAACTTCCGATGTGGCGATAAAGGTAAAAGGTGTGGTAATTACTTCATCCCCCACCCCAATCCCATAAGCTCGTAGGGCTAAATATAAGGCATCAGTACCAGAGTTACAAGCAATACATTCATTTACACCAATGTAAGCAGCAAGCTGTTGTTCCAAACCTGCAACAGCAGGGCCACCAATGTAGCCACCAGAAGCCAGAACCTCTAACACCGCAGCACTTACTTCCTGTTCAATGGTGGAATATTGTTGTTTAATATCAAACGCTGGTATTGAATTGACGCTTTGAATCATGAGTTGTGATTTGATTTATTGATAAGGATTAAATCGATTTTTTACTGAGAGATAGAGTCAAAAAACTACTATATGTTTGGGAACGAAAAAAATATATGTACCAACCTAGATTCTCATATCTGTAGTTAAAGTTCCCGTAA
Organism: Calothrix sp. MO_167.B12; assembly: GCA_030066045.1. Taxonomy (GTDB): domain Bacteria; phylum Cyanobacteriota; class Cyanobacteriia; order Cyanobacteriales; family Nostocaceae; genus Calothrix_A. The sequence goes on along the minus strand of JASJCJ010000009.1, from coordinate 38,916 downwards.
TGTTGGATTGTGAATCAGGATAAACCCCAGGAGGTAAACAATCTATGTCAGAATTAATTGACTTAGATCCGGTAGATTTAGGCATTTTAGTGGCATTATTAGGTATAGCGATCGCTTTATCAGCATGGCAAAAAATTGGGTTAGAGTTTAAATTTGCCACGGCTGCGGGTAGAAGTATTGTCCAATTGTTAATACTGGGATATATCCTGGATGTCATTTTTGCACTGAACAACATTTGGGCAGTTGTGGGGATTTTAGCAGTAATGTTGACAGTATCTGCGATTGTTACCCGAAATGGCATCAGTAAGAAAATCCCTCTACTTTTGCCTTTACTATGGATATCCATGTTTACCAGTACTTCTGTGGTACTGCTGTATGTAAATTTCCTGATTATTCAACCAGAACCGTGGTACGCGCCCCAGTATGTTGTACCATTGGGAGGAATGGTATTGAGTAGTGCCATGAATGGTGCTGCGATCGCAGGAGAAAGATTAGTAAAAACGGTTAATGCTAGTCAGTGGGAAATCGAAACCCATTTGAGTTTGGGTGCTACTCCTCAACAAGCAATTGCTAATTATCGTCAAGAAGCCATACGCGCAGCTTTAATTCCTAGTATTAATCAAATGGCAGTTGCTGGTATATTTATTATCCCCGGATTTATGAGTGGTATTTTACTCGGTGGTGTGGGTCAAGAACAAGTGCCTTTACAAGTTGCCTCATCAGCCGCGTCGTACCAAATTGTGCTGTTATTTATGATGGCAGTTGCTAATTTATTGACGACGGTGTTACTTACTCAAGGTTTGTGTCGTCAATTTTTTAACGCTGAGGCGCAGTTAAAGTGAGTGATATATAAATTGACTACCAACCCACAAGAATTTGTCACTGCTACGGTGGAAGAAACAGTAGACAATTGTCTGGCTGCGATTGTAAATAGTTCCAGAACCTAAAGCAATTTTCCCAAATCTTATGTTACGTGATCTTAGCATCCATAATTATCGTTCTTTCAAAGAATTTCACGTTGATGGTTTAGCGCGGGTTAATCTCATGGTTGGAAGTAATAATAGTGGTAAAACTAGCTTATTAGAGGCTATTTGTTTATTAGTGAATCAAAATAATCCTCAAGCATTAATTGAGTTGTTAGATAATCGAGGAGAAATTGCTCTTGCCAAAGTTTCTAAGCTATCCAGAAATAATCAAATATTAAGTCGTAGTTATCAAATTAAACATCTTTTTTCTAACCATCAACTCAGTTATAACCAAAATCTTGAATTTAAATCTGAACAAGAACTACCTTTATCATTAAAAATCTATTTATCTCCAATCAATAATCAAGAAGGACAATTAAATTTAAGTGAGGATATTGCAGAGGATGATATACCAGGATTTGAATTAAATTTTGTTTATAATTCCCATGAAAGCATCAGAGTACCGATCTTAGATGATGGTACGTTTGAAATGAGATTTATGCGTAGAGTGAAATCTCCCAAATCAGCTTTGTATTTTGCGAATGTATTTTGCCAGTTTATAACAACTGACAATATCAATTTTCAGAAATTAGCTGAACTTTGGGATGCAATTAATCTCACACCAAAAGAAGATGAAGTAATCAGAGCCTTACAAATTATAGAGCCAGATGTAAAACGTCTGAGTTTCACTAGTCGTCAAACCTCTAATAGTGGCATCATTATCAAAATGCGTGGACAAAGTGAACCAATTCCTTTAGGTAGTATGGGGGATGGAATGCGTCGTATTTTGACTTTAGTAATGTGTGCTGTGAATGTTGAAAATGGTTTTTTGCTGGTAGATGAAATTGATACTGGTCTTTATTATGAAATACAGACAGATATGTGGCGTTTTATTTTTGAAACAGCAAAAAGGCTAAACATACAAGTTTTTGCTACTACTCATAGTTGGGATTGTGTCCGAGCATTTCAAGAAGCATTAGAAAGTGTTGAAGATAGCAACATTGGTAAATTATTCCGTCTAGATAGTAAGTATGGTGAGATACGCGCTGTTGAATATTCATCTGAAGAGTTAAAGATTGCCTTAAAGCAAGATATTGAGGTACGCTAATGCCTAAAAAAAGTAAACCTCATCAGTTACTTGTTGAAGGTAAAAATGATAGATATGTCATTTGGGCTTTGTGCAGTCTATATAATCTACCAGAAACATTTTCTGTAGAAGTTCCAGAAACAGATGGAACAGAAGGAATTGAGGCTCTGTTGTCAAGTTTACCGTTAAAATTGAAGGAAAAAAATTTAAAAATATTGGGAATTGTAGTTGATGCTGACCAAGATTTAACTGCGCGATGGCAAGCTATAGTCAGTAAATTGGGAGGAATTGGTTATCCAAATATTCCCAATAATCCACCGCCACAAGGTTGGGTTTACTCTGCACCAGAATTACCCAAGATTGGTGTTTGGATTATGCCTAATAATCAACTTCCTGGAATGTTGGAAGATTTTATTACTTATCTCGTTCCTGATAATGATAATTTATTCCCGAAAGCTGAATCTATTTTACAAGAAATTGAGCAAGCTGGCATCAACAAATATACATTAATTCATCACTCTAAAGCACTTATACATACTTGGTTAGCTTGGCAAGAAAAGCCAGGAATGCCAATGGGACAAGCAATTACAGCAGGAGTGTTGCGTTATGACTCAAAGCTAGCTAGCGCGTTTGTTGAATGGTTAAAAAATCTGTTTGATATCATGTCCGGTTAAATTCACATCTTGCACCACAAGATTACCTTCGATGCAGCAGAGCCTGAAACCCTTATTTATCCGTCCCATTCTTTTTTTTAAATTGGATAACTCCTCTGACTTTTTCCACAGAGGAGATGTTTGCTAGTATTTTGTCCCATTAATTTTGATAGTTTATTGCTGTAGTGTGGGCATCTTGCCCGCTTTTTGTCAGTAGGAAGCGAGACGCTTTTTGTCAGCAGGGAGCGAGACGCTTCTTTACAGCAGGGAGCGAGACGCTCCCACTACAATTATTTACCTATCAGAACTTATGGGACAAAGCACTAGTTTTCTAGAATTTGCTGTGAGAGTGCCGCTTCTCAGTATCGCAGATAGGTCTACAATAGCGATCGCCCGTCATGAATTGCTGATTTGTGCTAGTGATGATGGGCTAGTTGTGGAAACTTGTCAGGCATACGGCATTACCTACACCAGAACATTGCGGTTATTGAGTGAGATGGTGGAGACAGCACACAAAACCGTAATAGAGGTGAAGGCAATGGCTGATATGTTAATCCAGGAGCGGGGTAAACACATTTCCCCCAAAGTTTTGACAAATTGGACAACAAGTTTACAAAAATATGGCACGAGCTAAAAAATTAGGCGTTGCTGAATAAGGTTTGTTGGGTTTCCCTATGGCTCAATCCAACCTACCATTCTTCTTAACTAAAATTTACAGTCTAATTACGGAAAACCGTAAGTGCGATTAGTAGCTAAAGTTAGACTTCCATAACTGCGACAGGTCAAAGTATCGCTAGAGTTAAGCGAATGGTAATTATACTCTAAACGGATTAATGATTGTAGTGGCGTGGCAAGCTTAAAATAGTGCAATAGGTGTAGGTTGGGTTGAAGAATGAAACCCAACACCAGTAAAGCTTTGTTGGGTTTCCCTACCGCTCAACCCAACCTACATTTTTAGGCGTGTCAGTCCACTACGAAAAGTTAAATTTTTAGCCGTTGGGAGTGTAGTCTTGGCTGAAGACACTGCAAATAAGATTGCTCTGCGTTCAAATTTACCATAACTAATTATTTGGGAAGTCCAATTTTAAAGAGCCAAAGTATATCTCTTTCAGAATGTGGATTAAATAAAACACAAAAGTAGGGTGCCTTGAGACGCGAGTACGGCACCATTCCAAGCTAAATCAAAATTGCAAGTTATTAAATATGCGTTTCTTAATATCGAGAAACACTCAATTAACTTACTAGTTGTTTCAATATTCTCCTTCTTAATGTAAATCAATTTTCTCAAGAAGGGAGGTCAGTATGAATATTAAAAATTTCCGGAAAACATCAATTAATTTTGTTAAAGTTTTTCTGGCTACAGCTACACTGTTAGCTGCTTCGGTTGCACCTGCTCTTGCACAACCACAAATAGTTGGTGCTAGTTACACTGGTAGCGGTTGTCCACCTCGTTCACCTCGTTTTACTAGGGTGATTGTCAATCCCAGTGGTCAAGTATTAACTTTTCGATTTCGTCGTTATGTTGCCCACGCACGTAGACGGAGAACCCGTAACTGTAACTTAATGTTTCTGATTAGCGTACCTCCACACTATCAAATTACCTCCTTAGATGCTCTTTATCGAGGCTATGTTGCTCCACAAACACAAGGAAGACTCAGAGCAGATTACTTAGTCAATGGTATACCTGGACCTGTTTTGAATACAATGATACATGGTGAAAGGAACTACTCGATTACAGATGGAGTAAGCCTCAAAAAATGGACACGTTGTGGTAGAAGAGTGAATATGCGCGTGAATACCTCCATGACTGCTTATGGAGAAAGTATAGCCAATGTTGGGGGAATACGTTATCGCATTAGATACCGTAAGTGCCAATAGATACCGTCAGTGCAGAGTATAGCTAAAGTGAGACTTGGTTAGTTAGAAAGTGAAGACCGTTTTTAACTGTCAAATCGATGCAGTAAAAAGCGAATGACAACTTTGTGAGCTGAAAAAATCCCTCATAAAATTGAATTCTCAATTAAGGTAAAAGCTTGCTTGCTATGAATCCCCTGGTTATGTGGATTAGCCCTTTTTTGTCACTCTAGAAAAAGAAAAATTAATGTAGGTTGGGTGGAACGGAGTGTAGACCCGAAGGGGCTTCCCGCAGGGTAACCCAACAATACCAATTTCTTCGGGTGTTGGGTTTCGTTCCTCAACCCAACCTACATCTAAATTCATAAAATCCTCTTCAAATAAGGGTTTTAGATTTTTATTCACTGAGAGTGATAAAAGAGGATGAGTCAGGGGAATTTTTTGTGCATATAATCGCTTGACAATCAAGATAGTCGCTACAACTAAACTGGTGTAAGTTACTTGTAAAACAGCTTTGACATTTTCTCTGATTCAAATAATGTTTGCGACACATACATTCTTTGAATAAACAACCATTCTTTGCGTCTTTGCGACTACCCTGCGGGAAGCCGCTTCGCGTCTAATGCGTGAGACAAATTCATACTTTAGATCAGCAACGCCTAAAAATTAAATATGGAGATGCCATCCAATCGTGCGCTTACCAGACATACAACCTGCTTATTCCACTCCCAAAGGATCTGCCTACTGTGGTGACTCCCGCGAACTATTACAAAAATTACCAGATAATAGTGTTAACTTAGTTATCACCAGTCCTCCCTTTGCCCTACAACGTAAAAAAGAATACGGCAACAAGGAACAGCACGAATATGTAGATTGGCTCGCCGAATTTGCCACACTTGTTTACCAAAAACTACGTGACGATGGCAGTTTTGTTGTGGATTTGGGTGGAGCTTATAAAAAAGGGGTTCCCGTTCGCAGTTTATATAATTATCGAGTACCCATTCACTTTTGCGATCGCATTGGTTTTTTCCTCGCTGAAGACTTTTATTGGTACAACCCATCCAAACTACCCAGTCCCATTGAATGGGTGAATAAGCGCAAAATGCGGGCTAAAGATGCGGTGAATACTGTGTGGTGGTTCAGTAAGACGGAGTTTCCCCAGGCTGATGTCACAAAAGTCCTGGCACCATATAGCGATCGCATGAAAAAATTACTTAAAGATCCAGATAAGTTTTATACACCAAAAGTACGTCCTTCTGGTCATAACATTGGTAAAGCTTTTGCTAAAGACAATGGGGGAGCTATTCCTTCTAACCTGTTACAAATTTCTCATACCGAATCCAACAGTCAATATCTGAATGGTTGTAAGGCGGTTGGGGTGAAGCAGCACCCCGCCAGGTTCCCAGCCAAGCTCCCTGAGTTCTTTATCCGTTTTCTCACAGAGCCTGGAGATTTAGTAGTAGATATTTTCGCTGGTTCTAATACTACTGGTCAAGTTGCAGAAGCTGAAAATCGTCTGTGGTTGGCTTTTGAACAACAATCGGAATATCTTGCAACTTCTGCGTTTCGATTCCTCACCAAAGAACATACCACTTTGGAAATGCAGGAAATTTATCAGCGTATTTATACAGGAGAATCAGTAAATTTGGGTACTTTTAGTCAAGGATAGAATGGCTGAATGAAAAAATGTCTGCGGGGTAAACCAATTGTAGTGGGAGCGTCTCGCTCCCTGTTGACAAAAAGCGGGCAAGATGCCCGCACTACAGCAGCCCATCAAAATTAATGTGGTGGAGTATTAGTGGTCTATCGCATTAATTCTGATGGGTAGAGGGAAAAACCGCAAAGGCGCAAAGAGCGCGAAGGAAGAAGGAGAGAAGAGAAAAAGAGATGTTCATTTACCCGGCAAAATTAATGTGGTCGAGTATTAGTGTTCCACCAAATGTAAACCAATTGTAGTGGGAGCGTCTCGCTCCCTGCTGTAAAGAAGCGGGCAAGATGCCCGCACTACAGTAGCCCATCAAAATTAATGTGGTCGAGTATTAGTCGCAAAAGCACACCGAACCTTGGCAATGGTTCATCCATTACAGGTTGGCGAATAGAGCCATTGTAAATAAGGCGTTGCATAAATGCGGGATGAATTGGCGGATAAAACCATTGATAATTCGTTCCAAATTGGGCAAAATCATCCCATGATTCAGCAATGCCGTAAATAAAAGCCAAAACTAAATATTATCCCGCACCCAATTTCTAAAAGCTTGAATTGATTGGCTATTACCAATAATTTGACTCTGGTGTACATATTGATTTACTAACTCAATTATTGGTATACCTGGAAAAGTAGGGCTAAAATTTGAATCTACATATTTTCCTGATTGCAAGACTTTAATTTGTAATCCTTGTTTTTCATATTTCCAAAGCTCTGGTACTCCCAAAATTTGATAATTTTCCAACTGGGTGCGGGAAGTTAAATCAATTTCTATAGCTAAATCTGGGGGTGGATCGATATTTAAATCTAGACGATTTTTACCAATAATTGCAGCTTGATTTTGAATATAAAAACAGGCATCTGGTTCTACTCCCTGAGTCATTTTTTCACTTTTGAGGGTTGTTGAACCTAAAGAATCGTAATTGCTCCCTATTTCATTCAATAAAATTTTAACCATATCGCCAATAATTTCTTTGGCTTTTTCATGTTCTGGTAAGGGAACCATAATTTCTAAAAACCCATGACTATAGGAAATTCTGGCAGCACGATGTTCTCCCAATTCCGCTAAAATATTTTCAAATTGCTGCCAGCTAACGTCCTCAAGTAGCAGTTGCTGTCCCGGTTGAATCCTTAATTGTTTTAACTCTAATAGCATCAAGATTCATCGAACTCCTTTACAAAGTTTAGCGCAGCCCACCTCGATCTTCGGGTGGGGTGTAGCGCAGCGCCATGATTTTAATTCATCAGTTGCTTGTCCTGTAATTCATTCACTTCCTTGGCTCGCTTAACTAATACTTGCCAAATTTGTTGCTGTTGCAGACGCTTTTCCATTTCCTTAAATTCAGGCCAAACTTGGGAAGATACTTTCCGCAGGAAGATACGCCACTCCAGTTGTACTCCCTGACTACGAAGTATGCGATCGACAAATTCTTCTACCATGTAGTAAGAATCTATACTAGGTTCACAAATAACCTTGTTTAAGGCTTCCTCTGCCTTATCTGCGGCTTCTTTATGTAGTGTTTGTAGAGCTGCTAAAATTAACTCTTCCTGGGTAGGCAGGGGTGCATCCACCGTAAGGACATCGCTAGCCACCTCTGCAAAGGTCATAAAATTAGTATCTGGTCTGAGTTTGTTGAGATTCTCTCGGATTTGTCGCTGGATTCTCCCCGCCCCAGAAACATTAAAGTCTGCGATCGCTCCAAAGGCATTTTTCAGGGTAGTAGCATTTTCTGGTAAATGGGTGGCGATCGCTTTTAGTAATTGGGAACCTTCACCTTCGGCTAGTTCTCCTAAGTAATTTATGAATACTTTTGATACTAATAGCTTACGTGTTTCTAATGATTGTTGCATCCCCATATCTAGGGAGAGAAAATGTTGTAAGAAATGGGTGCGAATTTCATGTAAAAATTCGTTGTATGCCGTGGTGTAGGAACCAAACAGATTGCGACGTTCAATAATCTCCTCTGGGGTTTCGGGAATCCCTGTATCCTGACGACAGTTGGCGATCGCTGATTGAATCCGTTCTTCAAATTCGCGATCGCGATCATGGCGATGTTGTAAGAAGTGGGTCAATAAGTTTTCTAAGTCGTTGGTGAGTTTTTGCCAAAATCCCTCAAACAACTGCTCGAATAGTAAATCGCTATCACTATAATGAGCTAGGGCTTTTTCGGCTTTGGCTAATTCCCCATCAATGTCCTTTTGCAAGCGATCGATTTGTTTCTGACAAGAATGGGCATATTTGCTGTCAATATACTCTATGTTCTCTACCAGGTAGTTAAGAATGGGTTCCAGGATTTGGGAATTAGCTTCCTCTGGATTAGAACAATCAGCGATCGCACATCGTTCTACCCGAATTGGTGTTTGTTTTAATTCTCCTTGTAGGGTTTGACAACGGTAAGTATTATCTCCCCCCTCGGTTCCATCTTTAGTTCTATTTAGTACCATAAATGAGCATTCATGTAATGGCAATTCTCCTAAAGCTTCCCGTGCCTTTTGATATAGTTTGATATGTGCTTCTCCCCAGACAGCATTAGCTTCCGGACGACGGACAAACAGGACAAAATCCGCTTCATGGTGGAGGGTATTCATCAGGCGATCGGCATCAATTAGGTTGGTATCTCCCAATCCTGGTAAATCAATTAACATAATCTTGCCAATATCCTCCGCAGGGAAAGGACAAGACACCTCTACCTCTTGCACCGCCAAATAATTGACAATCTTTTCCCCACTGCCATCCTTAGTATCTTGGGTGACATATTCCCGAATTTGTCCCTCACCAATTTCCACAGATGATTGACCCAGAAGATGGCGATATTTTTGCACATTAGAAAAATAATCTTTCCGTAAATGTCCGTAACGAGACTTATCAATCACACTATCCCGGCGATCGACAGGTAAAGGGGATGGGGGATACTGGGCAAAATCATCCAAACTCATGGGTACAGTTTCCAAACCCAGTGTTTCATAGTAGGGGCTGAGAACCTGTCCCCGGAAATCCTGCCAGGAGTAAAATTGTACTTTAGCTTTAGCTTCTGGCAATCCTGGCTCGTGGCGAATTTTACTCAGAGTACCAGTACAATAACCATCACCGCCATCGGGAATGACAGTATTTTTTAGCCCTGTGAGGCTGCGTAATAAACGACTTTTTCCTTGGCGGGCATAGCCAACTACAGCAATATTAATAGTGTCGCGGGTACAACGATTATACAATTGTTGTAGGGAAGCTACTAGGGTATCAATCTTTGGTAGTAAACTAAAATCTATTTCACCCAAACGGACAGCAGAATTAGAATCAATTCCCCTAGCAAGTAAATCCTCACGGTGTTTTTTGAGATTAAACAAAGCCAGTTTGCGAGCTTCTAAATTAGCTTTATCTCGTTGTAGTTTGGCACTAAATGCTTTGCGCTTTCTAATAATTTGATCTATACGCTGGGCTCTTGTAGGGTTTATATGGGTGATATTCATTCGGTTGTATCTCTTAATCTCTAATGTGGAGTGATATCAGCAGTTAAAAAATATGAAACTACAAATGCTGAATGGGTTTATCAAAAGCAGGCTGGTTATCAAGTGAAGGAACAAGGCAAAGGGTTTGAGCGGAAAAGTTCTCCTTCTGTCTTCTGCCTCCTGCCTGACGAAGGCAGAAGCCTTCGGTCATGTTAATCGATCCCGCCCTGGGTTATGTATGGTGATATACAGTTGTTTGTCAATAACCCAAAAATATAGAAAATAGGCGACGATTGACTATTTACTAATTACTAATGTCAAATCCAAAATCCGCCTATAGGAGAAAATAAACTAGGCCAATAGTGGGTCTTGGTTTTTCTGCCCCACTCTCCCACTCCTAAGAGGGTTTCCAACAGCGGACACTGTATTTTTGGCATTATGTATCTCAAAATACATCTTTTTGATAGACCAAAAAATTGTGGGCATTGCTGATTTGAAGTATGAATACGGGTGTAGAGACGTTGCACTGCAACGTCTGGAACAAGGGTTTTGGAATCATGCAACATAATTTTCATACATGGATTCAGCAACGCCAAATTGTGGATGCAGTCAAGAAGGAAGTAGCCAATGGGATGGGTGTGGAAAATTTTGATACTGGTGGCACACAAAATTAGGAACCTCTTAAGTAAGCGCAGGTATAAATTTATTGTGGCTGTGCTGATAATTTGCTTGACGGTGCGGTTATTACCATACTTGGTTCCAGTTCGTAGTGCAGATATTAGACAAACACAACTAGCATGGGAATTTCGCGATCGCAATGGTTTACCATTAGGAACATTACTCACCCGCGATCGAGAGCATACTACGGTAGTACCACTGAATCAAGTTTCACCCCACTTTATCCAGGCTATTTTAGCTGCGGAAGATAAACGATTTTATCAACATGGGGCACTGGATTTACAAGCTGTTGCCCGTGCTATTAAGGATGCCATTCATAAGCAAAGAATTGTTTCCGGTGCTTCTACCATCACTATGCAGTTAGCGCGGATGTTAGATCCAACTCCCCGCAATATTACGGGTAAAGTACAGGAGATTTGGTTGTCTTGGCGACTAACGGCAGGGATGAATAAAGACGAAATTCTCTTTGCTTACATCAATCGTTTACCTATGGGAAGTAATATCTATGGCGTGGAGGCAGCTGCCCGGATTTATTTTTCTATACCTGCTCAAGAACTGAACCTTGCCCAAGCTAGTTTGTTAGCAGCCCTTCCCAATAATCCCAATTACTTTGACCCCCATCGCCATTGGCAGAGGTTAAAAAAGCGACAGAAATATGTCCTCGATCGCATGGTAGAAGATGGATATATAAATGATGCTGAAGCACAACGGGCATACTCGGAAAATGTTGTCTTCCAGTCTCGCCGTCAAGGAATTATTGCTGCACCCCATTTTCTGTTTTGGCTAGCTAGTCAACCAGATTTGAATAACCAAAAGGAAAAAATTTCTGCTCCCATACATACCACCATCGATCGCCCTTTGCAACAATTTGTAGAGGCCCAGGTGCAGCAAGTAGTTGATTCCCTAGCTGATAATAATGTATACCATGCAGCGGCTTTAGTTATAAGCAATCATACTGGGGAAGTTGTAGCCTATGTTGGTTCGCCGGATTACTTTGATACCTCCAACCAAGGGCGTAATGATGGGGTACAAGCACTACGTCAACCAGGTTCTACCCTCAAACCATTTCTCTATGAATTAGCTCTCGAAGGTGGTGTGATTCGCCCCAATACGATTTTGGCTGACGTACCCGCCCACTATGCCATTCCCGGAGCAAAATTGTATAGTCCTACGGATTATGATGAAACCTTCCTCGGACCAGTGCGAGTGCGGGTAGCTTTGGCAAATTCCCTGAATGTACCCGCAGTGAGGATTTTGGAAAAGGTGGGGGTGGGGACTTTCTTAGAGCGTCTGCACCAACTGGGATTTGCTCACCTCACCCAAAGTCCAGAATATTATGGGCTAGGTTTAAGCCTTGGTAGTGGGGAAGTTAGTCTTTGGGAATTAGCTAGAGCTTACATGACTATGGCACGCCAGGGACAAGCCATACCCCTAGTCACAAAATTATCCCCATCCTCAACTAACAATGATCGATCATCAGTCCAAAATGCTAACACATGGCAATTAATCATCGATATTTTGAGCGATCGCCATGCCAGAGCCACTGCATTTGGTGTAGACTCAGTATTGAACTTACCCTTCCCTGCTGCTGTGAAAACGGGTACTTCTTCTAACTTCCGTGACACTTGGACTGTAGGCTTTACTACTGATTACACCGTAGCCACTTGGGTGGGTAATTTTGATGGCACTCCCATGAATCAGGTGTCTGGTGTTATGGGTGCAGCACCATTATGGAACCGAATTATGTTACATCTGCACTCGTCCCAGGTCCCAGAGAAATTTTCTTCACCACCAACTATGGTAAAATTACCAATCTGCGCTACTTCTGGGTTAAAACCAACACCAGGTTGTTCTTCGGTGGTGCAGGAATATTTTTACCCAGAAGACATCAGTAAATACCAACGCCAGCAGGACTTTAAGTTACCTCCAGAATATGATGAATGGCTAGCCCAGCAAGGACAATCTAGGTTGAATGCTGGCAAACTCAGGATTGTATCTCCCCGTAATGGTGATTTATTTTTACTGTATCCCGGCGATATTACACGGCAAAAATTAGAGTTTAAGGTATCGGGTCAAATTACCCAACCTGTCGAATGGTGGCTGAATCATCAAAAGCTGACTACCAACTCAGATAATTCTCATCTATTTTGGACATTACGTCCCGGTGAATGGAATCTACAAGTAAAAAGCGGAGACATGATGGACAAAGTAACCTTTCAAGTGCAACCAGCAAAAAATAAATCAGGCGATCGCGGTTTTTCTCTGGTTGAAGATAAAGCAACTCTTGACCATTAAGGACTTAATGGTACAAAGCACGTAGTGTTACGTCAGCGCTCTCTACCAGTGGTTCATCGCATTAGTTCTGAGGGATAAAACAATTGTAGTGGGAGCGTCTCGCTCCCTGTTTCCAGCAAGCGGGCAAGATGCCCGCACTACAATAAACTATCAAAATTAATGTGGTGAAGTACTAGTGGTTCATCGCATTAGTTCTGAGGGATAAAACAATTGTAGTGGGAGCGTCTCGCTCCCTGCTGTAAGGAAGCGGGCAAGATGCCCGCACTACAATAAACTATCAAAATTAATGGGACAGACCACTAGATTTATCTGTGGGTTCAATCTAAAATCTAAAATCTAAAATTGGTTGACTGGACAATGCAATTGCATTACTTTGTAATTGTAAATCAACGTGAGTTCGACGAAATTTTGATGCTAAAACCCTTATGAGTCAAGGATTTGTACACTTCAAGTGAGGAATCACTTCCCAAATAGTTGAGAATAAACTCAACTATTAACCTAAACTTAGTAAATCAGTGTGAGTTCTACAGAACTCAGGTAAATTTTAACTCCGAACTCCGAACTCCGAACTCACGTTAAATCAACCTACAGGTGTAGGAATCGCTGTGGCTAAACAAACCGCATCAACTTTACAAGCAGAATCTACTCTTACAGATCGTTATCAAACAACAGTTCCAGACGCTGTACGCAAGGCTTTAGGCTTGCAAAAGCGGGATAAAATCTGCTACACCATTCAGCCGAACGGTCAAGTAATTATATCTCGTGCCGAACAGCCAGAGTCAGATCCGGTGTTAGGAAAGTTTTTGAGTTTTCTGGCTGAAGATATGAGCGACAACCCTCAACATATACAAGCAATTAGTCCTGATTTGCTCAACCGCGTCCAGTCTTTAGTTGCCGATGTTGAGATAGATATTGATGCACCACTTGCTGACGAGGATGAATGAGTTTGTCTACCAGTCAGCCATTAACAATCAATGGGTGGAGTATTTTTGCTCATTCGCTGTTTCTCGACCAATTTGAAGAACTTTTGACCCAGGTTGAAAGTCTACGTCAGAAATATCCCCATAGTTATCAACAAAAAAATGCTACCAAACGTTTAGCAGCCATAGCTAAGTTAGCCTTTGAGGTGATTCCTGAAGATCCAACTCGCAGTGAATATCGCCAAGGTAGTACCCTAGGTGATGAATATAAGCACTGGTTTAGAGCCAAATTTTTCCAACAGTATCGACTATTTTTCCGGTATCACCAAGCTAGCAAAATTATTGTCTTTGCTTGGGTCAATGATGAGGATTCTAAGCGAGCTTATGGAAGTAATACAGATGCTTATCGAGTATTCAAAAAAATGCTCACAAACGGTCATCCTCCAGATGATTGGGATGAGCTTCTCCAAGAAGCAGAAAGTGAAGCTAATCGTTTAGAAACAGCAGCTAACACAGAAATTTAATTGTGAATGGGAAAATTCTTGATTTTAAATCCAAAAACAGCCTATTAATACTCACCATCATATGGCTATTGGGTGCAGTGTGCGATCGCATTTGGTTTACTCTTGATCGCTCCATTCCGGGTTGGGATCAGGCAGATTATCTTACAGGTACTTTAAACTATTGGCGGGCATTACAAAACCCCCAGTGGTTGAATGGGGAGTGGTGGCAAAGTTTATGGCTATTGTCTTCTAAAATACCGCCTTTGACTTACATTGCCACGGCATACGTACAAAATATTTTCGGTACGGGACAAGACCAAGCTACATTGATAATCCTGGTATTTAGTGCCATTTTACTTGGTTCTGTCTATGGTTTAGGCACAATTTTATTTAGCCCATCCGTTGGTTTGTGGGCAGCTGCATTGTGTCAAGTTTTGCCCGGTTTGTATCGCTTTCGTCTGGAATTTCTCTTAGATTACCCCCTCGCAGCAGTTGTCACATTAACTTTCTTTTGTCTTACTGCTTGGCGAGTCACAGGGAGACAAGGGGACAAGGGGGACAAGGAGACAAGAGAGGTTTCCTCATTCCCCCACTCTCCCACTCTCCCACTCCCCCACTCCCCCACTCCCCCACTCCCCCACTCCCCCACTCCTTCACTCCCTCACTCCCCCACTCCCCCACTCCTTCTCGCTGTGGCTTTTGGCTTATGCTTGGGATTGGCGTTAATGGTAAAGCAAACAGCGTTATTGTTTTTGTTTACGCCGATAGCTTGGGTCTTTTTTGACACTCTATTTCATCGTCGTTGGGGAAGGTTATTACAGTTACTTGGGGCTTTTGGGATATCTACATTAGTATTTGGTTCCTGGTATCGCACCAATTGGTTATTTATCCTCACCTCTGGAAAACGCGCAACAGTAGACTCTGCCATTGCAGAAGGTGATGCACCCCTAAACACCATACAAGCTTGGACTTTCTATTGGCATCAACTACCCCATCAAGTTTCTATACCCCTGTTGATTTTACCCATAGGGCTGTTACTAATTTATTGGAAACGCAAAATACCAGTCAAAAGTGCAAATTTCCCATCACCAAGAAACTCTCTTAAATGGTTAACTATCTTCTTCGTGGGTGCATATTTGCTTTCATCCCTCAACCCCAATAAAGATGACCGCTACGTATTGCCATATTTACCTATAATTTCCGTATTTTTATCATATGGCTTAACTCGTTTTCAGAATCTCTGGGGAAAACGGATTCGCTGGGGTACGTTGGGTCTAGCAGTGTTATTAATGTTACTCAATATGTTTCCAATTGGTAGTATTCCCGTAACCTGGATTACCCAAGCATTGAGTCCCAAAGTCCAGCATTATCCTTATATGGGAGAAGAGTTTCCCCATCGCCAGGTCATTAGTCAAATTATTCAAACACAGCCTTATTTACGCTCTACCCTGGGAGTATTACCTTCAACCCTAGAAATCAACCAACATAATTTAAATTACTACGGGGCACTAGCAAATTTTCAAGTTTACGGTCGTCAAGTGGGAACCAGAAACCAGTTTATTCCCCAGGATGGGCGATCGCTTGATTGGTTTCTGACTAAAACTAATAATCAAGGTTCCATACCAGAAGCCCAAGCTAAAATGGTGCAACTCGTGGAGTCAGGAGGTGATTTTCAGTTAAATAAAGCCTGGAATTTACCGGATGGTAGTGCTATTCAACTTTATCACCGCCAAACACCTCCAATCGAGGTAAAACCTGTTTCCCAACAACCACAAACTCAGATTACCCTGTCTCAAGTTAAAGTCCCAGAAACAGCACCACCGGGAGTACCATTACCTGTCACCTATACCTGGAATGGTAATTGGAAAGAATTGCAACAGGGATTAGTATTGTTAACTTGGCGTTCCCTTAACTCCCCAGGAAACAAATCAAAGTATGTCTGGATACACGACCACGGCATCGGTATGGGTAATTTAGATGCAGGTACGCAACAACCCCAAGGTACATTGCAAGTCACAGAAAAACTAGCCATGTTACCCCCTGCTGCAATTACACCAGGAAATTACACCTTAGAGGCTACTTATTTGCACCGTGTCACCGGGAAAATTTATCCGATTCAAGTGCCAAATATTACCCTGAATATTAACCCCAAAGCTACTCCTACTCCAGCACCAGAGTTGGATTTATTAACTCAATTACGAACTTTAGCAGCTAATTTACCCCAGGGGACAAAAGCCTTAGAAAAAGTATTTGATGAAATTGGACGTATTAATCAGTATGACCCTATCCAGGATTATTTAGTACAAATACGGTTGACTTTAGGATACCGCTTAGAGCATATTGCACCTAACAAAGATTGGGCTTATAGTTTAGCCTTAGCTAATGTATTGCAGAAACGGGTAAATGATGCGATCGCAGCCTTCAAAAAAGTTACCCAGCTAGATTCCCAGAATCCTTATGCTTGGGCATATCTGGCGTTTGTACAACTATATAATTGGCAACCAGCAGCAGCTCAAAAATCTCTCCAGCCTAGTTTAGCGAAAAAACCAGATTCCCTAGAGTTTCAAGCTCTCGATGGTGTTGCGGCTTTAATGCAAGGTAACTTAATTAAAGTATGGCAGACACTGCAAAAATTAAATTTGTAGACTCTGCGATAAATCTCATTATCTACCCTACACCCGTTTCATGACACCCCTCTCCTTAATAAAGATACCAATGGCGAATCAGGGGTATCACCCTCTTGAGAGTGGGAGAGTGGGGGAGTGGGGGAGTGGGGGCAGAAAAAACAAGTCCAAATTATGACAATAATCCCCAGCTTTTAGCATAATCAGGGTTCATACCCACTATTCGCCAGCAGCATCCTTAATAAGGAGAGGAGTGAAGTTTACGCCTACCAACTGAAGTTACAGCCAAAGCAGATACTCTTTATTATTTCTTCACTAAATAATAACAATATCAACAAATATGCATCTAGTTGAAATCAACTATATCCGCTTATATTGTTTATAGACGTAAATCCACTAATGTATTGAGCGTCAATCAATTCAACATCATCATTTCTATTACTTGAAAAACGCGATCGCGCTTTGAAAATTTGTCTATAATTTACACGTTTTCATCTTTATATTGGGGTGATTCATCAATTTTTTGTACTTGCACCAATATGATATTTGAGATAAATTTTCGTCTTTTTTACCTGAATAAAACAACCAATTCATCAAACAAAAAATAATCAAAACATGGAAACACTAAACTCTGAAGAATTAGCAGTATATACTCCATCAGAGATATCTGCGGAGAATATATCAAGTTTCTATAACATAATTGTTGGTACTCCCTTTGATGACTTGCTCTATACCACCTTCTTCGACGATCTTGTTATTGCTCTGGAAGGAAATGATCGCATTTTCGGTAGCTTTGGTAACGACATTTTTGTGGGGGGTGCTGGATTTGATACTGCTGACTATAGTAATTTAAGTCAGGCTATTACCCTGGAAGCTAGTGGTTTTGTAGATAAAGGTTTTTTTGGTACAGATAGACTGTTTGAGATAGAGAGCATTGTTGGGGCAGTGGGACAAGCTAACGTCATTGATGGTTCTACTGGTACGAGTTCCACAACATCATTAAATGTTAATCTTGCCAAAGAAAGTCTGATTGTCAATGGTGTTCCAGGACTGGGTACATTAAAGTTCAATGTACAGAACTTTGTCAATGTCATTGGTACTGAACAAGATGACACAATTATCGGTGACAACAACAATAACTTCCTCGATGGTAGAGGAGGTAATGACACAGTCTTTGGACTTGGTGGAAATGATATCGTACTGGGTGGTGCTGGTAATGATGTAATTGGTGGAGGTAATCAGGGTAAACTCTCTTCTTCTATCTTTTTCTACGATGGGAACGATATTGTAGACGGTGGTAGTGGAAATGACTCCTTAATTGGAGGAAGTGGCTTTGATATTTTAAATGGTGGTACTGGATTCGATACCGCTGACTATAGTCATCTGGGTCAAGCAATTACTCTAGAGGCTGTTGGTGTTGTTGACAAAGGCTTTTTGGGTGAAGATCAAATACTCAACATGGAGAAGATTATTGGGGCGGCAGGAAAAGCCAACGCCATTGATGGTTCTACTGGTACGAGTTCCACAACATCATTGGATGTTAACTTAGCTCAAGAACGTCTGATTGTTAATGGCATTCCAGGACTGGGTTCAGTAACATTCCAAGTTCAGAACTTTGTCAATGTCATTGGTACTGAACAAGATGACACAATTATCGGTGACAACAACAATAACTTCCTCGATGGTAGAGGAGGTAATGACACAGTCTTTGGACTTGGTGGAAATGACACTGTACTGGGTGGTGCTGGTAATGATGTGATTGGTGGAGGTAATCAAAGTAAACTCTCTTCTTCTATCTTTTTCTACGATGGGAACGATATTGTAGACGGTGGTAGTGGAAATGACTCCTTAATTGGAGGAAGTGGCTTTGATCTTTTAGATGGTGGTACTGGATTTGATACCGCTGACTATAGTCATCTGGGTCAAGCAATTACTTTAGAGGCTGTTGGTGTTGTTGACAAAGGCTTTGCAGGTACTGATCAAATACTCAACATTGATAAGATTATTGGGGCGGCAGGAAAAGCTAACGCCATTGATGGTTCTACTGGTACGAGTAACACAACATCATTGGATGTGAACTTAGCTCAGGAAAGTCTGACTGTTAATGGCATTCCAGGGCTGGGTTCAGCTAGTTTCCAAGTTCAGAACTTTGTCAATGTTACTGGTACTTCACAGGCTGACAGCATTGTTGGGAACAACAAAAATAATATCCTCGAAGGTGGAAAAGGGAATGATTCACTCTCTGGTTTAGGTGGTAAAGATACTCTAATTGGTGTTGATACTACCAGTGTAAAACCAGGTCTATCTGAGATAGATATCCTCACCGGAGGTGCTGATGCAGATAAATTTGTGGTTGGAGATGCAAAAAATCCTTACTATGTTGGAGGCGGCGGATTTTATGGTCTCAATGACTTCGCCTTCATTACTGATTTCGAGACTGGTGAGGATCGGATTCAACTCAACAAATCCCAAAACTATATCTTTGGGCGAAACTTCATTGCTGTCGGCAACTTCTTTGTTGCAGATGAAAAAGCTAGCGACAATTTACTAACTACTGATGGTACATCAGAAATCTCTATGGTAGATGTAGATATTACTGTTAACAACATAATTGGCAGTGGTGGTGCTTACGACACATCAACTGTTGGTGCTGAAAGCAGCCTGACATTTTCTTCAAGTTTTGACATCATCGCAATTGTCGCCGATAACTATAACTATACTGATATCGACTTTGTCTAAAACACCTAAATAGTAAAGGAAGTATGGTAGGGAGCATCTCAATTTTTCAAAAATATGCGGTAGTGGGAACCGGAAAGCTTCCTTGATATATAGCGGTTTTCGGTTGAATAGAATACAAATTTTACCTCACCTCGTTCTCCGAAAACCCCTCTACTTAATAAGGAGAGGGGAAGGGGTGAGGTAAGCGACTGTATTGCAACCAAGTGAAAACAGTTAAGATAGGGTTGGGTAACTCAAGCAGGAATTACAAGTCATTAAGCGAACATAATATTACATTTCAACTGTTTCTGGATACCTTGTAATTTTGCAATTCAGACATAAATTACATTAACTGGACGCACTAGTATAAAATCTCAAGGCAAACCGCCAGAATATCGTAGAAACAAAAAATAGTCCTATCGCCAATAAAGCTGCACCAATCAAACCAGTTGTTTGAACCCTACCCAATAGAGCCTCCGCCGGTACAGTAGTTAAAAAAGTTACTGGCACTACAAAAGTGAAGAAAAAGCGGTAAGCCACAGGATAAGCCACCATAGGATAACGTCCCGCTTCTAATAAACCCCGCAAGACTTCAGTAACATTATAAATTTTGACAAACCAGATACTAGTGGCACCCAACATAAACCACAGGCTATAGAGTATTACCAACCCACAAAATAATGGTGGTAAACCTAGTAAGTAATTACTCCAGCCTAAACCAAGTTTTTCCCCTGCATAACCGATAATAATGCTACCAAAAATGATATCTGGCAATCCCCAAGGAGAAACGGTATGACAGGATAGCCAAAACTGACTGCGAATGGGTTTTAAGAGGATAAAATCCAGGGTTCCTTCCTGCACGTGACGAACAATACGATTGAGGTTAGGGACAAGAAATGTTGCAGAAAAGCCTTGCAATAGCGTAAAAATTCCCACCACTATTAAAGCCTCTGACCACGACCAACCCGCAAATGTGTAACCTTTACTGTAAAATAAGAATAAGCCAAACATACTACCCACAAGATTGCCTAAACTACTAAGGGTAGCTAAAAGGAAGTTAAAGCGATACTCCATTTCTGATGCGATCGCAGCACTCCAAAATAATCCTAATATTTGCAAGTATCTTGGCATTATTATGTCTTCTCATCCCCAGATTATATAGAATATCAAACTTCCGGTTCTATTCCCAAAGCACGTAATTGAGCAGCCAAGTGTTCAGCTCTTTGGCTTTCCTGTTCGGCTCTTTGACTTTCCTGTTTCGCTCTTTCATCACCAGTTAAGAGCAAGTTACCTTGTAAATCCCACCAACGCAGCCAAGGTAATTCCAAATTTTGGTATTGTCCTTGCCAAATCCCTAATTCAACTCCCAACGGAGTGATGGAATAATGCCCCCGCTCGTTTGCTGGTAATAACTGATATTGCCCTCCAACAAGGTGATAAACTTCCACACTGGCTTTACTGACTTCATAAATGCCATAGAAAGCTGGGTGAATTACCTGTTCATAAATCCAAAATTTACCAGTCCAAGGAGTTTTATCTCGTTCCTCTTCACCGTTCCCAGAGACAAATTCTAATGCAATCAAGGGAGCGATATGTTCTCGCCATAATACATAGGAACGTCGAATTTGCCCATCTAACGTAGGTGGTACATTGGGGACATAAAACCAATCAGGAGCTTCCGCACCTCGTTCTGGGGGTTCAGTCATGCGCCAGTAAATTCCACTATCTTGACCAATACAATACTGCCCATCGGTGTGGCGTTGTTGTAATATTGGTTGAATGGAGTCGGTGAGAAGGATGCTTTGGGGATGCTCCTGGAAATTTTTCACAAATGTGCCGTCGGACTCTGGTAGTTGCGTATGGTCTGGAAATGGAGTTAACTCTGTGCTGGGATCTATTGCAGAGGTCATAGTAGCTACCTTTGCATTTTATAAGGGTTGTTCTTTAGTTTAACAATTAGGGAACTCCAGGAAATAAATTATCCCACAAGAGGGGTTGACAGTTGACAGTGAAGAGTGAAGTGTACACGTTTTGTTGCCTGATAACTATGGGATGTTTTTTACCTGTAAGTCCCGTTAGTACAAAAATTAGGCTTCCGGTTCTATTCCCAAAGCACGTAATTGAGCAGCCAAGTGTTCAGCTCTTTGACGCTCTTGCTCGGCTCTTTGACTTTCCTGTTCGGCTCTTTGACTTTCCTGTTTTGCTCTTTCATCACCAGTTAAGAGCAAATTGCCTTGTAAATCCCACCAACGCAGCCACGGTAATTCTGCATTTTGGTATTGTCCTTGCCAAATGCCTAATTCAACTCCCAAGGGAGTGATGGAATAATGTCCCCGCTCGTTTGCTGGTAATAGCTGATATTGTCCTTCAACAAGGTGATAAACTTCCACACTGGCTTTACTTACTTCATAAATGCCATAGAAAGCCGGACGAATCACCTGCTCATAAATCCAAAATTTCCCAGTAAAAGGGGTTTTATCTCGTTCTTCTTCACCGTTGCCAGAGACAAATTCTAATGCAATTAATGGAGCAATCAGCTCTCGCCATAGTACATAGGAACGCCTTGTTACTCCTTCGAGGGTAGGTGGTACATTGGGGACATAAAACCAGTCGGGAGCCTCCGCACCTCGTTCTGGAGGGTCAGTCATGCGCCAGTAGATACCTAAGTCTTGACCGATACAATAATGCCCATCACTATGGCGTTGTTGTAATATGGGTTGAATGGAGTCGGTGAGAAGGATGCTTTGGGGATGCTCTTGCCAATTTTTCACAAATGTGCCGTCGGACTCTGGTAGTTGCGTATGGTCTGGAAATGGAGTTAATTCACTGGGAGGATTGATTGCAGAGGTCATATTCACTACCTTTGCATTTGATAAGGGTTATTCCTTAGTTTAGCAATGAAACGGAGGCGAGTAATAAGTAATAAGTAATAAGTAATAAGTAATAAGTAACGTGTGGCAATAAAATTGTAAGAATTGGGGATTGCTCCAGATAGTATTTAGGAAACACCAAATAATAAATTGTCCCGTAGGGGCACGGCATCAACAAGATTACTCTATACACCGATATATTACTGTTGCCGTGCCCATTCCCAGTTATAAATATTGTTATTAGGTATGTTGTTATATCATGTCTGGGTAAATAGTTATTATAAAAGCTGACGGAGAGGCGCAAAAACGAAGAGAAGTCTGCAAAATTTTTATTGTAGCTAATCAAACAGACATCATATTACCAGGGATACAGCATCGGTAAGAATGGGCACGGCGTAGACAAGATTACTCTATACACCGAGATATTACGGATGCCGTGCCTCTACTTCAACAAATTACGAATTATTTATAGATGCCTTTCCCCTTGGGATAAGCAAAAAGTTGCTGAAAGCACGGAGGTTTCGGAATTAGCAGAAAAATTTATCAGGCAAACTGCTCTTAATTTTAACTCTTAACACCGAACTCAGGTTAATTTACCTTCTCAAATTCGTATACTGTAGTTTGTTTAGCTTTAACTTGCAATAAAGTGACACGAGAACCATCACCGCCCTTGGAGAAATTTATTATTCCTGTAACCCCATTAATCGAAAAATTTGACTGTTTCAGTATGTTTTTGAGCGTGCTACGGTTTTGTTTTTTCTCTAAACCTTTGACAATTGCATCTGTGGCATCATATGCCATAGCAGTACGCCAATTTGGATGCCAGTTTTGTTTACCCCACAGTTTTTGAGCATTTTTAATAAAATAATTTGCTAAATTTTGTTCTGGATCCCAAGGTATTGGAACCAAGATTCCATCCAAAACAGATCCGTTTTCTTTAAGTATTTCAGGGGTGTTCATTGTCGGAGAACCTAATAGGGTGAGACCTTGTCTTTTTGCAATTTTTGCCATTTCTATGGCTCTATTAATATGGTTCACGTTAGGCAATAATACTAGAGCTTGTGCCTCACTTTCTTTAATAGCTTGAGGTAAATTATCCTCTAAATCCCATTTTTTTAAATCACAGCCCATTTTTGGCGTAACATTTTCTACAATCGATCCTTCAAAATGTCCTTTGAGGTTTATACTAGCCTTTGATTCCGAATCGTAACAAATAGCAATTTTTGTTAAACCCTTGTTTTTGAGATGCTCGATTAGCTTGCGCGCATAAATAATGGAATTGGGCATAGTGTGCAATATATCATTTTCTTTTACTGTTCCAGAATCACTGGTAGGTGTAATTGCTACTAATTCTGTCCCACTATACACTTGATTGCCAGCAATTGAAGCATCGCTGGAATTGTGTCCTACTACTGCCAAAATATCTGTATTTTTAACTAGTTGTTTGGCAATTGACCTCACTAACTTTTTCTCGTCATTATTATCATTAGCAATTAAAACTTGCAATGGCTTATTGGCATTAATTCCACCTTTTAAATTGATTTCATTTTGACGTTGAGCTACACCACGTAAGATTTCTTTAGCAACGGTAGGATTAGTACCAATAGGTACACTGACAGCAATTTTTAGTGTAGTTGTGCTGTTGGCAGCAGCTAGGGCATTATTTTTATAAATTAATGCTTCTGGATCGTCGGGATTATTTGCCAATGATTTACGGAAAGATTTTACCGCAACATTAAAATTACTTTTTGCAAATTCTTTCACTCCATCTGTTTTATTGGAGTTTATATCTTGCTTAAATAAAATATTTTCTCCTAAGCTTATATTTTTATCTAATAATTTATTATGTTGTGAGGTAAACGTTGTTACCATCAATGTAATAGTTGCAAGACTAAATATTATGAATAGTAGCACTAACCATTTGGGAAATTTACTAATAATCAAAGGAATTATTTCTTGATCTTTAGATATCTTTTTTTCAATTAATGCTACATCCTCATCTCTCAGTCCTAAAACTTCCTGGAGACGCTTTAACTCAGTACGAGTTCTATTATTTAGCGGAAAATCATGCTCAATAGCGTTGGAATAAGCTTCTTGGTATAGCTTTAATTTTTTATGGTTAATTCTATAAGGTTCCAAAACCTCAAGCTGAATTCTATCAGCAACTTCTGGTTTTAGTTCCAATTTTTCTATCAGTTCCTCTAAAGCTATATAACCTGTATTAGAAATTTTTCCTTCACCCATTTTTGCCCAATACTCAACTTCTTTGCGATATATGAGCTTGGGATTGTCAATAGGTGCTTGAGCCAGTTTGATCTTGTAGCCTTCTTTAATTGCATATATTTCTGGCTTCATTGCTGGAGCAACTTCTTGAACCTTCGTTCGGGCATATTCATGCAATTCATCAACAGAAATCCAAGCATCTTCATCTCGATCTGCTGCACCAGTTTCTAACCCCTCAACTATGTAGCGGGTGTAAGTTGAGATATCCGATCCTTGCTCTTCAAAAGAGTATTGGGTGGAAGTTGAAGATGTTAAAATAGCTCTTCCCTCTCCACCTAATTGGTTTTTGATATCTACAAACTGATCGCTTTTAGCATTCAATCCATTAGCAAAAGCTCCGCTAAAGCAACAATCTAGAATCAATACCTGACGTTTGGAGCGGCTTCTGTCCATAATGTTATGCACAAAACTAGCTTGCACCGCTGTTGAAGTTAAGAATTTTCCTTGATTGTTTTTACGGGTCCCACAACTGGCAAAAAAAAGGTTGCCGGAGTCATCCTTGATACCATGACCAGAAAAATAAAGCAGTACAAGATCGTCTTTTTGCAAATCTGAAAACAAAGTTTCAATCTCTTCCCGCATTGACTGTACATCTGGATTGGCAAGCTTTCTGATGTGATCAAAGTCACCAATTTTTGGGTTATTTAACACTCCCTCCATAGCCTCTATATCTTTTGTAGCGGCTGGTAAACGGGCAAAATCATCTTTATACTCACTCACACCAATGAGCAATGCTACCTTTGCCATCTTGCTATTCTTCCTTGTTTGTGAGGTTTCCTAGTTTCCAGCAACAAACTTTTGAGCTTGTTCCACAGCAGTAACTAACTCCTGCTCATTAGTAGCTTTCACCTTGAGCTTTTTACCGTTTGCTTCAACTTCCAACTCAATAGCTTTTCCGCTCAGTCGCTCTCTAAAAAATTCTGCTAATTTCTTAAAATTGTCAAAACTTACTTCAGCTTGTAACATACCCAAAATGGAACCCCCTAAAGACTTGGCACCTGGGGGTATTTCTGTCAATTCGGGCTGTCTGACGTTTTCTACTCCATCAATATCTTTTATCTCTTGCAAGAGATTTAGTGTTATTCTTTCTAGCTCTTCTGCTTCTAAATCCCCATCTTGAACAGCAATGGTCACTTTGATATTGGTTTTGTCTAACATATTAGATTAAATTTCAAGTATAAAAGAAAAATATATACATATTTAAACTGTATTTTAACGTAATTATTCACTGGTCAGCAGAAGAAATCTGGACAAAATCAGGGAAAATACATATTCTAGCCCTGTCAACCGCTGAGCGTCAGTCAAAAGTACTACCCCATCGATGAATCGAAGGGCTAATGAAATAAGGAAAACATTTTTCCTCTCCACGGATAAATCCGGGGGCTTGTATCCAGTCTATTTTTTGGTCAAGGTAGTCCCCCAGGGGAAAATCCCACAACCAAGACATGAAAGTGTGATACTTTCGGTAGCAATAGCTGGGTTACAGAAAAATAATAATTACAGGCTCTAATTGTCTCAATAATCTTGTGGTGTAATATGTGAATATACTTCTTACATAAGTCTATCTAATACTCACTTCTCTCGACTCTCTTTCTGCTACCTGACTTTTCTTTTTCTACCCAATAACAGGTAGTAAAATATTGCAATCTTCACCAAAAAAATAACTACAGTCCACATGGGATCTCCAGTCTCTTTTGCGAACCATATAGCAGGAGAAGGAATAGCAGAATCCTTGGTGCTGATAAATAACAGAGACAGATTATTTGCAGCGTGTAAACCTAATGCTAATTCCAATCCATTATCCTTCAGGGTAATCATGGCAGCAAACACACCAAAAGCAAAATAGTAAAAAGCTAACCAAATTGGTCCCCTGGACATTTCTGGGTTAAGAAGGTGTAAACTCATGAACACAACACCATTGATAATAAGTAGCACCAATGGCTGTTTGAGAACTAAACCTAATCCTTGTAAAAAATAGCCACGAAATAGAAATTCTTCTGTGGAAGTCTGAATAGGGGTTAGTAATAAAGCACAAAAAAGTAAAAGAAACCACTGGGCTGGATTAAAGGCAAATTCATAGTTTCCTGGATTTAGAATCAATTCCAAACCTATCAAAATTGCCTGGAACATAAACCACACTCCAAACCCTGAGAGTAGGCGTTTGAAATTTACTGAACCATTGGGACTAATAAGAGTCCTAAATTTACGCTGGTGTAACCACTTAACCACAATAAATAAGCCCAATCCGAGAAAGATAAAACTGATGTTGATGGTGACGAATGCAGCTACTGAAGGAGTTTTGATGAACTCTGTTATTTTCAATGGTAATTCTGAGGAATCCAAGACATTATTGGGAGAAGAAATGCCGATAAATGCAATTAATAATATTAAGGTGATAATATTACCGACAATGAACCAGAAAAAGAATATTAATAATATTGCTAATAGATAACGCCACCAACTGTTCTTTCCCTGTCGCGCAACCTCTAGATAACTTTGACTCATTCGTTTTATCCCCAGAGTGAATTATTCTTTTATTAGAATTTAAAGACTACAGCAATAACTTAGAGAATTCCTGATTGCCTACACATATATTCATATATGGAAATTCTAAAAAGTCCTAGGGCGTGTTTTCAAACCCAAAATTAGCATCAATTGTAGGTTGGGTTGAGGAACGTAGACCCGAAGGGGCTTCTCGCAGAGTAACCCAACATTTTCCGTACACCCAGTTGGGTTTCACTTCGTTCTACCCAACCTACACCATAGTTTGAAAACACGCCCTAGCCCTCGTCAGCGCAAGTCAGAAGATTTTCAAGGTGCAAATTTTTTTGTTGTGTTGGTGGCTGGTAAGTATCAACCATTGTCACCCAATCCTCAAGGCTGGTTGTGGAGTCAACAGTTAGAGTTATATTTGGGGGTTGATGAAGATAAGTTACGCTTTTTTACTGCTGAGGGTGAGTTAGCTCCAACACCAGAAGAGGTAGCAGAGCAGGAGACGCAGCGAGCGGAACGTTTGGCGGTAAAATTACAAGAATTAGGGATTGATCCGGATAGCATTTAGGGAATGTAATTAGTCGTGCATACAATCGTTGCACGAATATAATTACTGTTGGAGTTTTGCGATTTCTGCTAACATCTTTTGGTAATTTTCTGTTTCGCCTTTATTCCGATAAAGTTCAGCAGCTGTTTGATAATCTTGAATGGCTGCGTCCTTGTCTCCTTTCTGAGAATAAGTCTTGGCACGATTAGGGTAAGCCCAAATGAATTTAGAATCGAACTTGATTGCTTTGTTATAGTTACTAATTGCCTTATCGTACTGTTCCAGGTTATGGTAACAATAACCCAGAATGTTATATGCAGAACTAATCTCGGAATTAGTTGTTATATATTCTTTCAAATCATTTGTGCATAGGTTATAATTTCTCAATTCACTATGAGCATAACCTCGCTTTAAGTAAACATTTTTATCTTTAAAATTGGGATTGCGTTTAAGTACTTGATCAAAATATTCAATTGCTCCTTTATAATCTTTTTTATCATACTTAGTAACTCCCTTATTGTATATTTCCATTTCTTGATTTTTCATCACAGCAGAGAAGGTTAAAGCCAAGATGGCAATCATCCCTGCTCCAATAATTAGTATTTTGTTCTTTCTGAGAACAGGAACAAAAGTCGAAGTAATATTGGCAAGCTTTATTTCATTGTGTGCGTTGGTCTCAGATTCATTTGTTGTAGCTTTGTGAGGTGATGTAACTGATATGAAATTTTCATCCTTTAAAATATTTGGATTATTAGGAGATTCTGCAATCTTATCTAAAGATGAGACTGGTGTTTTCTGGACAATAATTCGAGTTTCAATAGCTGCTACATCTTCATCTCTGAGACCCAAAACTTGGTGTAGAGATTGTAAGTCTTTACGAGTATTCTCACTGAGGGGGTTTTCATGCTCTACAGCCTCAATTAAGACTTGTTCATATTGCTGCAACTTTCTTTTACGTTCTTGATAAGGTTTGAGTACCTCAGCTTCAATTGCAGATGTATCTTCAGGTAATAACCCTAAACTATCTCGCATTACGTCTAGAGCATTGCGAGCAATAAAGGAAATTTCGCCGCGATTGGCAAAGCGTTCAACTTCTTTACGGTACCTCAGTCTTGGATCTCCTATTGAGGCTTTCGCTACATGGATCTTATAACCTTCTTTAATCGCATAAATTTCCGGTTTCATTGCTGGAGCGGCTTCTTGGACTTTCTTCTTGGCATATTCGTGTAACTCATCAATGGAAACCGATCCATCATTACCTCGATCTGCTGCTCCAGTTTCAATTCCCTCGACTAAATAACGGGTGTAAATTGAGAGATCAGATCCTTCCTGCTCAAAGGAATACTGAGTTGAGGTTGAAGATGTCAAAACCGCACGTCCTTCTCCACCAATTTGGCTCTTGACATCCACAGAACCATCATCTTTGGCTAACCAACCTTCAGCAAAAGCACCACTAAAGCAACAGTCTAGAATAACCACCTGTCGCTTTGAGCGGCTATTGCTCATAATGTCGTGCATGAACCTAGCTGGAACAGCTGTTGCTTTGAGGAGTTCACCCTGTTGGTTTTTGCGAGTTATACGAGTTGCAAAGTACAGCCTACCACTTTCGTCTTTGATGCCGTGACCAGAGAGAAAAAATAGCACCAGGTCATCTTTGGCGCGACCGGAAAACAAAGTTTCAATTGCTTCTTGCAATGTGAATGGGTCAGGATTGAACAAGGTACTTACCTTATCAAAACCACCCACTTCTGGATTTTGCAAAACTCGCTGCATCGCCTCTACATCTTTTGAGGCTCCGGGTAATGTGGTAAGACTTGGCTCTTCGTATTCACTTACCCCAATCAGTAATGCCACCTTAGCCATCTTGAGTTACCTATGCTAATTGTACGAATTTCTCTGCAGCTCCCATCGCAGCTAATAGCTCTTCCTGACTACTGGCTGTCAATTTCAATTTTCTGCCATTTACTTCTACTTCTAATTCTATGGCTTTACCACCTAAGCGATCGCCTACAAATCCCAGAAATTTCTGTAAATTTTCAATATTAACTTCAGCCTGCAACATCCCTATCAAAAAGCCTCCAAATGCTTTTGATCCTTGTGGTGTTTCTGAAGTTTGGACAAGACTGGCTTGTTCCACTTCATCTAATTCTTTGAAGTCTTGCAGAAGAATTCGTGTGCGTCTTTCTAGTTGTTCTGCATCAAGGTCAGGTTCTTGGAGAGCAATTGTTAGCTTAATGTTGGATTGAGCAATCATTGTAGATTCTTTTATATTTCTGTATATCTATGTGTTGATATCAAAGCCAAAATGTCATTTTCCGAAAAATTACAGATATTTTGAGCAAAAATTTTTTTTCGAGTTGCAAAATCTTTTTTGCTACACCAGGTAAGCTGTTAAGCGTCTAAATTGTATACATAAGGCGTTGCATGGTTGCGGGATGATAATCAAATTTGTATAGGCTGAAACTATTGATAAATAAAGGAGAATTTTTGGCGTTGCTGATTGAAAATATGAATTTGCCTCACGCATTAGACGTGGAGCGGTGAGACAGCGCGGTCTTGGGGGTTTCCCCCATGAGCGACTGCGTGCCCCTTTCAAGGGAGCTAACGCTAACGCGGAGCGTCTCCGAAGGAGATGCCCGAAGGGCTTCGGTGCAGGGTAGGCGCAAAGTTACAAAGAAAAATAAAGGTGATTTTGACGCTTCATATTCTGATTCAGCAATGCCGAATTTTTTCGCATATATTAAAATCATCTCTTGATTGTGCAACACCATACATAAAGCGGGCAGGATGCCCGCACTACAGTCACCTGATTTTTTGACTTTATACAATAGACTTCTCCGGAAATTAAATATGCGGAGCACCAAAACCCTTGTTCGGTGACGTAGCATTGCTACGTCTCTACATTCTTTTCCACCAGAGGTCTAATTTAGCCCGCTTCCTGATGACAGCAGGGAGCGAGACGCTCCCACTACAATTGTTGTACCTTTCAGACTAATGTGACAAAGCGCTAGTACGGTTTGGCATCAATCAACAGACTATTGACACGTTTTTTATCGCTGGTGTCGTGACAAAAGCTACCATAGATTGAATGATTGTTATTCCAGTATGTTGTAAATTCTGACTGTATATTGTTATGTTCGTATTTCTCTAAAATAATTTAAAATCTTATGGCTAGACTTTCCCAAGAATTAGAGCGATTTTTTTTTGAAGAGCAGAAATCACCAAAGGTAAATTTAACAGATATTCTGTTATTAGCAGGGGAAAGAATTTTCGGTTTCCTGTTTGTGATTTTGTCTCTTCCCTCAGCTTTACCAGTTCCCGCACCCGGTTATTCCATACCTTTTGGCGTTCTAATGCTCATATTGGCAATACAATTGATGATTGGTGCGAAAACTCCTTGGCTGCCTAAAAAAATGGCAAAGCATCCCATCAAATTGGAAACGGTGCAAGGTTTTTTGAAGGCAGGGCTTCCTTGGTTGCGTAGAATAGAAGCTGTCACTCGCCCTCGTTTATCATACATATGTACTACTTTACCAGGTAAGATAACTATTGGTATTGCGATCGCACTCATGTCTATTACTATGATGATACCAATTCCTGGTACTAATACTTTGCCAGCGATCGGTATTTTTGTCACTGGCTTTGGTTTACAAGAAGATGATGGTGCAATCAGTTTAGCTGGTTTGGTTATTTGCTTGATGGGAGCAGTTTTAAGTGCTTCTGTTGTAATCGCTGTAGTTTGGGGTGGTTCCAGTCTGGTGGACTTAATTAAAGTTTGGCTGGGAAGGGGATAGGAGTGAAGGAGTGAAGGAGTGAAGGAGGGAAGGAGGGAAGGAGTGATAGAAAACTGTCAACTGTCAACTGTCAACTGTCAACCGTCAACATTACTTATTACTTATTACTTCATCACTCCGGGCGGGGAAACCCCGCCCCTACTTCCTTACTCTTCCTTTAGCTTGTCAAAATTTGTCTGAAAATAATCACCAATGCAATGATAATCATCATCACCAAAGTTACTTTCCCACCAGGAACCAAAGGCTGATTTAATATAGAAACTTTCCTTTGTTGCCAACTCATCAATGCGGGAATGATACCCCCTAACACTGAAATACTGTAAGTTCCAGCGTAATCTAAGGCTGTAAAGAAAATGCTGGGTTGGAGGGTACCTAAGCTCAGGGAAGGGAAAAGTACCAGGGAAATTAGAGGTAAACCTCTAGAAGATTGGTTAGATGATACTCCCTGGGAAATACTACTAAAAAAGTCCAGTAAACCATACACAAACCCAATAAATGATGTTGCGATCGCAAATTCTGAAAAAATAGATACTAGTATTCCTAACCATTCCCCAGCACTACCTTGACGCAAAAATACTAAGGGATCAAATACTCCTTGTATGGTATCATAATCCACACTACCCAAAATTACCGCATTCCATGCCAAGAACATAATTAGGGGTATCAAAGAACCAGTAATAATTGCCTGACGAATTTTGAGCGCGTCTCCCTCTAACTGAGTTACCACCACTGGCACTACATTATGGTAAAACATGGCTACCAGCATCACGGAAACCGCAGGAGATAGGGCAGCCCAATCTTGAAATTGTAATTGTTCTGGGTGAATTTGTGTTGCTCCCAATAACAATAATCCAATAAATGAAGCAATCACAATCCCTACTAGAACACCGTTAACCTTTTCAATTAATCTATCTTTACCAAGATATATCATACCCCCAAAGATGGAGGTAAAGGCGATGTTACCTGCCCATCCCGGCACACTACTTATTCCCCATTGTGATAATGATGATGCGATAATTTCTCCACCCTGGGAAACATAGGCAATTAGTAATGCATAATGCAAAAATAAATAAGCTACAGCAGCAATTACTGCCATTGGCTTACCCAGGGTATTGGCAACCATCCATAATAGATTGCTACTGGGTTTACCATTCAAGCGCATGGTGTTTAAAGTTACCTCTGCAATCAATAATCCCGAGAGTAAAGTATATACCCACACCCCTATTAATAAAGTTGTAGATGGAACCACTCCAGATGGTAAAGTAACCGCAGGTAAGGCAAGAATACCTGCTCCTACTGTAGTTCCAGCGACTAAGGCAATACTCCCCCAAATACTTCCTGGTTGATGGCTAAGTTGGTTTCCATCGAGTTGGATATGAGAAAATAGTCGAGTCACTGGTGGGGTATCCGACTTGATGGCAGTTTTCATAAGGGCTGAGATGAAAAATAATCTAGATATTTAGATTCAACTGTTAATTTATGTAACATATAATAACAAATCTCAGATTTACCCACTCGTTACGTTGGTGTAGCCTGTTCCGGAAGGACTTGAAGTTAGGTGTTTGGGATTGCTACTCTGCGAGAAGCTGTTAACGCGTCTACCTTGCGTCGTAATGACTGTGCTTACGTTGCCTGTGGGTAATATCATGTGCGGATGAATACTTATAAAACCTCACCCGCCTGGGTTACCCTCTCCTTATTAAGGATGCTGCTGGCGAATAGTAGGTTTGACCCCTCACCAAGCTAAAAGCTGGGGATTATTGTCATAATTTGGATTTGTTTTTTCTGCCCCCACTCCCCCACTCTCGCACTCCCCCACTCCCAAGAGGGTAATACCCCTGATTCGCCATTGGTATCTTATTAAGGAGAGGGTTGGGGAGAGATACTATCTTGCTGTATCATCAGTATTTTTTAGCACCTCCCAGTTACTATGCACATCAATTCAGCTCAAAAGCTACTACCATTGTCCGAGTTTTTATCTAGTCAGGATTGGCAAAATCTGCGTCTCATCGCCACGGATATGGATGGTACATTGACAGTAGGAGGTAAGTTTACCAATAAATTGCTGAAAAATCTGGAGGATTTAGCGGCATTAGGGATCGAAATATTGATAGTTACGGGGCGTTCTGCGGGTTGGGTAAGTGGACTGAGTAACTTGATGCCCGTAGTAGGTGCGATCGCAGAAAATGGAGGATTGTTCTATTTATCCGGCAATGACACACCTGTTATCTTAACTGCTATTGAGAGCCAAAGCAATCATCGCCATAAATTAGCAGGGACTTTTGCCGAATTAAAAGCAAAATTTCCTCGAATTCAAGAATCAGCAGATAATTGCTTCCGAATTACCGATTGGACATTTGATGTTGCAGATTTAACTACAGAAGAGCTGAGTACCATAGGTAATCTTTGTCAACAAATGGGTTGGGGTTTCACTTACAGCAGCGTACAATGTCATATTAAACCCCTAGAACAGGATAAAGCACCTGCGGTGTTGGAAGTATTGGGAGAGCATTTTCCTCACATTTCTCCCCAAAATGCGATCGCTGTTGGGGATAGCCCTAATGATACCAGTTTATTTGATACCAGTTATTTTCCCATTTCTGTAGGTGTTTCCAATATCTTAAAATACACCCATCAATTACCCCATCAACCTAAATATGTAACTTCTGCCGCGGAAGGGGAGGGTTTTTGTGAATTAGCTGCATTAATTCTCCAAGCAAGAGGGTGAGTAGGGGCGGGGTTTCCCCGCCCGGAAGGAGGGAAGGAGGGAAGGAGGGAAGGAGTGAAGGAGTGTAGACGCGAAGCAGCTTCCCGTAGCGTAGGAGTGAAGGAGACAAGAGAACAAATTTCTCTTTATTACTTATTACTTCATCACCCCATCACCCCATCACCCCATCACCCCATCACCCCATCACCCCATCACCCCATCACCACCCCATAACCCCATCACCCCATCACCCCATCACCTCTTTCAACGGAACTGGTAACTGATAACTGTGATACAAGTAGACATTGGCAGTCATTTTAAGCTAAAGTTGTAATGAGTTTGATTTAGAAACAGGAAATCAGCAGATATTCATCACCAAGCTTCAAGACTCTTCATTCTGATACTGCGATCGCCGTAGTAATTTAACAAAAAGCAACGATTAGAGGAGTAAATGGAAGTTACAGATGGTTGGGTATGTACAATAAGGAATAAGTATTAAAAAAAAGGGAAATTCCCTGACATTTAAGAAGATTGAAGATATGCAAAAGCAAGCGATATTGACAAAACCCATTCGATCATTAGAAGATGCTCTGGAAAAGTGCCAAACCCTGGGTATGCGGGTTAGCCGCCAGCGCCGCTTCATTTTAGAGTTACTTTGGCAAGCTCAGGAACATCTTTCTGCAAGGGAAATTTATGATCGCTTGAATCAGCAAGGAAAAGATATTGGCCATACATCTGTATACCAGAATTTGGAAGCTTTATCTAGTCAGGGGATCATTGAGTGTATAGAACGCTGTGATGGTCGTTTATACGGCAATATCAGTGATTCCCACAGCCATGTCAATTGTCTGGATACAAATCAACTTCTAGATGTTCATGTAGATTTACCAGAAGATATAATTCGCTTTGTAGAAGAGCAAACAGGAGTGCGGATTACAGATTATAGTATCAATTTTTACGGCTATCGCCAGATGGGGGAGGAGGGAAGGAGTGAAGCAGGGAAGGAGTGAAGCAGGGAAGGAGGGAAGGAGGGAAGGAGTGAAGCAGGGAAGGAGGGAAGGAGGGAAGGAGTGAAGGAGTGAAGGAGTGAAGGAGGGAAGGAATATTCTTTTGACTTTTGACTTTTAACTTTTGACTTTTGACTTTTGACTTGATAACTCTCCCGTCTTTCTTCAAACTTGGGTCTGGATTTTAGAGAATTCTGAGTTAAACTCAGTTTGGTCATTATTCTCAAACTCAGATGGTAACATGGGTTCTCCTTCTGCACTTTCAATGACTCCATGCTCAGGAGAATTAGCAGGAAATGCTTCTGTTCCTACGCTAGAGTCATTACTTACGGGAGATGGTGGCTGTTTGTCCTCCTCCTGAGTTTGTCGTGAGGGTTGAGGGAGGAAAATGGCGCCGTTGTTACTAGCTACTTCTCTGTTAACATCATCAATAATGGCATCTATTAAGGAAGTGTTGCTCAGGTTGGCTGATTCGAGTTTCACTTTTGTGAGATTCGCGGCGGTGAGATTTGCATCTGTGAGGTTAGCACTGGCGAGATTCACTCCTGTGAGATTCACCCCTGTAAGATTAGCACCGGCGAGATTTACCCCTGTAAGATTAGCACTAGTAAGATTCATTTGTGATAAGTAAGCTGCTGATAAATTCAGGGAAACCAGGGATGTAGCAGCAGTTCTCTGAATAAAAGCATGGGGTGATAACACTGAGGTGCGGGCATTCAGTATTGTCAAGGCTTGGGGATAAAATTGAGTGGGATCATCTGGATTACCACAGGGAGAGAAAGGAGTTTGCAGGTGGCGATGAATCCCACACAGCAGTAGAAATACATTTAGTCCCACTGCTGCATTTACTTGTTCTGTGGTGATGGGATTATTCAGTGAGTGAAAATAACTTAAGTGTTGGTTAGCGATCCCCGTGTTTAACCAGTAACCACCACAATAAGCATACCAAAAATATTGGAGGCGATCGCATAATATTTTCCAGGAGAAGTTTGCCTGGTCTTTTCGTCGCAAGTTCTCCAATACCAGTTCTTCTAGGTTCTGACTCAAAATACCATAACCCAGTAATTTATAAAGGTGGTGGGCTACATCATCAGTAGATTCAACTATAAAAAATTGTTTGTTATGAGTATTTTTTTGACATTGGGTCAGTATTTGCAGCTGATTAGCGATCGCTTCTGCACAGAGTAATTCTCCCATCTGAGTGTGGGAAAATTCAAGTCTTACAGAACTATTTTTTGCAGATGTGGGGGTGTGAGTAAAATATAAGGCTGGTAATTGATGGATATTTGCTTGACTATCAATGATGTGATGGCGTTGGGAGTGGAGAATTTGCAGGGCGATTGCTTGCATCTTGGCTAGTAAATCAGCAGGTTCACCACCTTTGAGTAAATTAGCGATCGCTTCTGGGGTACGATGAATATGGGCAGAACCGGCACGCCACAAAATTGTTTGCATTCCCGTGGTTAAGGGATAGCCTAGCAACCAACGATTCAGACTTTGGTAAATTTCCCATAATAGGGGGATATGAGTTTTTTGCTCTTTGTAGGCTGAGGGTAAGTTTTCATTGTTCCATAACCCATCACGATGCAAAATACCTAACAAGTAGAGCATCAAGGGTTGGCGAACTAGGGAAGATAATTGGGGTAGTTTGGAATGACGGTTGAATATGCTCTCTTGTTTTAAGAAAGTAAAATAGTTTTGAGCAACGTTTAAGGATTGCACATTTGTCCAATACTGAAACCACTGTCGCCACTCATCTTGTTCCCAAGGTTTGATTGCTAGCCGTTGTAATTGTGGTAATACCTCTGGATATAAATCCTTTAGCACTTTTGAGTTACTAGTTAACACCACCTGATGTTTACCTTGGGACTGTAACTGCAATAACTGCTGAATCAAGATTTTTTCTGCCATTGTCCCCTGAACGCAAGGCGGTAATTCATCCAATCCATCCAGTATCAATAATAAGCGCAGACGATTTTGCCTGAGGATATCAGCAAAGCTAATCCGAAAATCCGTTTGTATTCCGGAGGCTAGAGTATCGATTAAATTATTTCCATAAGTTATATCTCGGAGGCGAATCAGTACAGGCATCCATTGGGGATAAAGCTTCCAAGCTGCCTTTGCCGCTAATTGTTGGCAAAAACTAGTCTTCCCATAACCTGGAGGCGATTCGATGACAGTAATATTTTGTGTATCTTCTAACCGCTCCCATACCCAAGTAATTAAATCCACTGGTAGGGAAGATTGCTTTTCTGTACCTACGGGTATACCTTGGGGGGGTACATAAATATCCTTCAAGGCAAAGGACTCCATAAATAGAGGTTGGGAGCAATTTGACAGTAAACTAGCTCTGTAGTTTTCTAAATAAAGGTCTATTTGGTCATCCAGGATGAATTCAGTGGATTGTGTTTGTGCCGATTGTTCTGGATTGGGGGAATATGAATTTCCTAAACGAACGAACTTTTGGAGTTGAGCTAAGGGTGCAGCGCGATCGATAATAACTGCTAGTAAATATCCTGGAAGCCCATGTACTAAACGCTGAATGATTAATTTTGCTTCCACTTCTTCGCTTCCATTAGCAACTAACCAAGCTACGGTAGCGTTATTCATCTGCTGTACCAGCAAAGAATCAGCAATCAAAGACAGAGCCTGTTCTGCTTGAGTATCTGTGAGTTTACCTGGACGGATAGTATTTAACAATGCTTGTAGTTGGGGATTTGGGAACCCTAATTGTCCTAGAGTATTTCTATGCCCGCCAACAGGAATTATGGCTCTATCTAACCAGGATCTTTGTAAACTGGTTTCTTGCTCTAAAACTTGTTGTAAACTGTGTAAGTAGGCAGTTTGGAATGCTAACCATGTACCTTCATTACGTTTTAAAGGTTTAATTTGGCTGAGGTTATGTAACAAATTGGCAGTTAACTGAGCAATTACCTGAATTTTCCCTTGGACATCACTCAAAGGCTGTTCTAATACTTCTGCTAGAGTACATATGTCAAAAGGAGTCAGGCTTTTAACCTCCATATCCTTAACAATACGGTATGCCAAACCAGACATCTGTCCTGGAGAAAATCCTTGTAAAATAGATATTTCAAGATTGTGTTCCGCTAACCAATTTTGAATACTCAAGTCCATTTAATTACACTGTTAACTGCTGCCTTATAGTTATTATCTTCTATTTTTTTCATACTCCCTTCTCAGGGTAAAATTACTGATTTCCTAAACCTCTCTATCCTCTGTGTCCTCTGCGCCCGGAGTGAGGGAGTGAGGGAGTGAAGGAGTGATAGAAAACTGTTAACTGTCAACTGTCAACTGTCAACTGTCAACCTTACTTATTACTTCATCATCCCAAGTGTGGGAAGAAGTAAGAGCGCTGCGGCTTGCGCTCTTATCACTGGTAAAATTATTGCCATAAATTACTTGGATTCATTTTTATACCAATTCTCTGTAACAACGAGATTAATATAATTACCTTACTTTGCTTCTACCCTACGGGAAGCCGCTCCGCGTCTAGTGCGCCTTTGCGTGAAAATTATTAAGCAATATTAAGCTCAAATTCATGGAGAAATAGTATTAGATTCAATTTTCCATCTGGTTGGGTTAATATAACGGCTGTATTGACAAACAAAATGTCAACAACTCCTGCCTAAAGGCGAGGAGCTTGTAAGAAACAGTTCTTACTGAAAGTTGACTAGACCATAGAGCTATTAATCGGCTAAGACTTCCGAATGCTTCCCCAGTTCGGATTAAATCTAAACTCAATTGTTTG
>JASJCJ010000095.1 GCA_030066045.1 Calothrix sp. MO_167.B12 | reverse complement strand
AATAGCTGTATTTTAGGTTACGATCCATTTTTGCCTCCGAATCTACAGTTAGAGTAAAATGCCACAGCAGCTTTTGTTGTGTATGGGGATGTCGGAGGCTTACAGATTATTAATACTGAGGAATAGAAGGATCAACTAAAACAGAGTAAGCATCAATGCCGCCAGAGATATTTTTAACATTGGTAAATCCTTGAGATACTAACCACTGACACATTTGGGCAGAACGCATACCATGATGGCAGAGTACGAAGGTTTCAGTATGGGGATTGAAACGGCTAGGAACTTGTTCTGCCCATTGGGCAAATTCACTCAATGGTAGGTTGACAAAACCATCAATACTA
This sequence comes from Calothrix sp. MO_167.B12, assembly GCA_030066045.1. Lineage (GTDB taxonomy): Bacteria > Cyanobacteriota > Cyanobacteriia > Cyanobacteriales > Nostocaceae > Calothrix_A. Next base: position 20,656 of record JASJCJ010000095.1, on the reverse strand, counting down.
GCAATTGCTACTTCTTGAGGTTCCCGCACATCCACAAGTTGTATCTCTGATTCTCCGGAGGATAGGCGTTGAGCCACCTCTTCTACGCTAATCTGGGAAATGGGTTGATTCGATGGATTCCCTGCCATAAAGTTCCTGTTCAAAATCTGATATTTAAGTCTACTCTTTATGTTGACAGAAAATCTCTATGGTTGATAGTTGTTAGTTGTTAGTTGGTGGTTGATAGTTGTTAGTTGTTAGTTGGTGGTTGTGGGTTGTTAGTTGTTAGTTTAATTCTTTCCCTCCTTCCCTCCTTCCCTCCTTCCCTCCTTCCCTCCTAAATCAGTCCCATCTCTTGCAAGCCTTGACGTAATCGCTTTGCTTCCTCTGGGTTCTGCTTCTCATGGAGGAAAATAGCCCTCTTGAAAAATGACAAACTATCCTTAACATTGCCAACTTTGAGTAGCACAACTCCCATATTTTGACAAGCATCAGCGTATTTAGGATTTAACCGAATAGCCTTTTGATAGGAAGCGATCGCATCTGTATATAATTTCATCGCCTTTTGAGTCATGCCCAAATTGTAATGTCCAATGGCAAAATTAGGATCGATGGCGATCGCTTTTTCATAAGCAGTTTTCGCACCCACTAAATCTCCAGCAGCTTTCAATAAATTACCCAAGTTGTTATATGCTCCCAATTTCAACAACGGATAAATCGGTAATTTCACTGCCTCTTGGTAGTAATGAATAGCTTGTTGATCGAGCTTCAGGCGATTGTGGGCAATACCCAGATGATAATAGAGTTCGTATAAAATATCGTTGTTTATTTCATCCTCTGTATCTGGTAAAGAATTATTCCCTTGTAATAAAGCTAACCCTTTATTTAACAATTCCACCCCTTGGGTAATTTTTCCCGTCTCCACATATAAGCCACCCAATTTGCTGAGAACATAGGGGTCTTGGGGAGTATTTGCAAGATACTCTTCCATTGCCACCAGAGCCTTAGAAGTCTTATTTTGTTGGGAGATAGCAGTTTGTTGATAACCTTGGTGCTGAATTGCCACACCTTGTAAATAACCGATTTGCCAATGTGGTTCCTGACGTAAAATTGCGATCGCACTGTCATCCACCAAAGCATGGTAAGGGCGAGAAAAGCGAATATCTGGATGATTCCGAAACAAGCGAGACACCATAGAATAGGGGGATTGCACTGCACCCACTTCCTGGCGTACCAGATTAATCAACAAATATTCTTCCCTCTGGATTGCTTCTTTTAACTGGGGCACAATACTTGGTGTGAGAGTTTCATCCGCATCTAGCACCAATACCCAATCACCAGTCACATATTTTAAAGCCTCATTCCTAGCCGCACTAAAATCATTAGACCATTGAAAATGATGAACTTGTGCCCCATATTTCTCGGCAATTTGCGGAGTTTTATCCGTAGACCCTGTATCTAATACAACTATTTCATCCACTATTTGTTTCACACTTTGCAAACACTTAGGTAGTGCGATCGCTTCATTTTTGACAATCATACAGAGGCTAAGTTTCATAATCTATTTTTCTAGCTGCTTCAATATTTGAGTTATCAGAGTTTTTAGCCTGCTCCCGGTAGGCTTTGTCGGTATAGTCTCACTCTTACAGGATACTGTTGGCGAATAGTAGGTATGAACCCTGATTATGCTAAAAGCTGGGGATTACTGTCATAATTTGGGCTGGGTTTTTTCTGCCCCCACTCCCCCACTCTCCCACTCTCCCACTCCTCCACCCTGACTCAAAACCAAGGCGAAACCTTAACACTCACGAAAGCGTCATGTGATTTTGAGTCACATCGGTTATCACAACCAAGGCTTGCCTATTGGAAAATCTCCATTAGTTTTTCCCATTCATCCAGATAGTATCTTTTGTATCTGGATAAAGTACTTGTTGAGATAATTAAAATACATAAAGATAAATATCAAGGGAACTTCTAAATCCTAAATTGCTGTCAGCACCCCGCTCTAAAGAGACGGAGCTTCAAGCTCCCATCTTTAGGTAGCTGACCAGCCGTGCGTCTTAACTGACTACGTTATCAGCAAGTGCCAAAGTTCCTACCTTGGAATGCGTAGTTTCGCCAGTTCCAAGCTCTAGAACCTGAGCGTTAAACAGCTTTACGAGGGGTAAGGCAGTGCGTTTAGGAAGTGCCGACTGATAACATTGGCAAAGCGCACTTTACTGGAGTAGCAAGGCGATTCCCGGCATACAGGGAAGTGGGTAAGTACTACTCCTCTGCTTACCCATCCCCGAAAGGGGTACGGCTAATAAATTAGCCGTGTTGTGTTTCCTCCGTGGTCACGCTTACCACGGTTTCCACACTCCCGGAGATTTTTAGATGATACCTGCCGATAAAGTACCTCACTCACTCATAAACCGTTGGGGACTAACCTTGATGGTAACAACTGTATTCTTGGGTGTAATGTCTGTTGAGAATCCGTTGCGCCAAAATGCACTTTCCACACCCTTACAAACTGCTGCGGCCCAAACAGGAGGAGAAAACCGCCCCCTGACTATACGTGCTGATGTCCAAGAATATGATGCCAAATCCCAAGTGGTAACAGCACGGGGCAATGTACAAATGTCATATCCCGCCCGACGGATTCAGGCAACAGCAGCCCAAGCACAATACTTTAGCAAAGATCGTCGCATTGTTCTGAGCGGTAATGTTTATATTTTACAAAATGGTGGTAATAGTATTCGGGGCGAGACAGTTACATACTTGATAGACCAAGGAAGATTTTTGGCATTACCCAAGGCCAACCGTCAGGTAGAATCTATTTATATTGTTAATGATGCTCAAGTAAATAATCAGGCGAATACATCTGCACCAACCACTCCTCCTTTGAAGCGTTCTAATTAAGTGGGGATTAATTAATTCGGTACTCAGGAGAGGAATTATTAATTATTTGCTCTCCCCTTTGGACTATGGCTATTACACAAATTGGCGATCAAAGGAGGGAAGAGGGAAGATTACTGATTCAAAAACCGCTCCAGGCGCAGAGAACACAGAGGATAGAGAGATTTACCAGACAGGTAATCATACACCACCGCAGGTCGTAATCACAAAAAAATAGTCCTTTGTATGGGCTAAATATGGCAAACTGCAATATTAGAGTTTAGTTTTTTCTCCCCCTGAAAATCAGTAGTAAATACGGAAAGGGCGCGAATAGTGAAAATTTTCTTGGAGAACATCCATAAATCCTATGGAAAAAGAGTCATTGTCAATCGCGTTAACCTTTCTATCGCCCAAGGTGAGATTGTTGGTTTACTCGGTCCCAATGGTGCTGGCAAAACTACTACCTTTTATATTGCAACAGGTTTAGAAAAACCAGATCGGGGAACTGTGTGGCTGGATGACCGAGATGTAACCAGCTTACCTATGCATAAAAGAGCACAACTTGGTATTGGTTACTTAGCACAAGAAGCCAGTGTATTTCGTCAACTCACCGTGCGAAACAATATCCTGTTAGTCTTTGAGCAAACTCATGTACCCAAGTGGCAACGTTCTCGTAAGTTACATAATTTACTGGAAGAATTCCGGTTAGAAAAAGTAGCTCACAATAAAGGTATACAACTATCTGGGGGTGAAAGACGACGCACAGAATTAGCCAGAGCATTAGCAGCAGATCCCAAATTTCTCTTTTTAGATGAGCCATTTGCAGGGGTAGATCCCATTGCCGTATCAGAAATTCAGCAAATTGTCAAGCAACTACGCGATCGCGGTATCGGCATCTTAATCACCGATCACAATGTCCGCGAAACCCTAGCAATTACAGACCGCGCCTATATTATGCGTGATGGACAAATTCTTGCTTCCGGTAATGCTGAAGAACTCTACAATAACCCCCTAGTTAGACAATATTACCTGGGAGAAAACTTTCATGTGTAGTTTAACTATTTTGACTGCATATTCTCATAATTAATTATTTGGAATCGTTTTTAATAATTAATTTATAATTTTAATATCCACTAATTGATTCAACATTTATTTCTACACCATACCCTCAACTTTATTTGACATCTAAATCTGCCAAAATTATATTTTTTTGATTTTTTACTTTTGCTTTCTGATACTAGTTAATTGAGATATCCAAAGTACATAAATAAATAGCAGATTCATCTAATACCATTGCTTATGAAATCCAAAAGCTTCAAACCCTTTTATAATCTCACTTCACTGCTATCTTTTTCCATCATGGATCGCTACTTGATCGGTGAATTATTACCACCTTTCCTATTCGCTTTTGGAGCTTTTGCATCTCTGGTATTTACAGTAGATAACCTCTACGAACTAATGCGGAAAGTGGTAGAGGCAGGACTACCCTTGGGTATTGCGGTGAAAGTATTTGTGCTGAAGTTGCCCAGGGTAATTGTATTTGTCTTCCCCATGTCCACATTATTGGCAACTTTGATGACTTACAGTCGTCTTTCCAGTGAGAGCGAACTCATTGCTTTACGCGGCTGTGGAGTCAGCGTATATCGCATGGTGTTCACTGCGGTAATTATGAGTTTTATGGTTGCAGGAATTACATTTATTGTGAGTGAAAAAATTGCCCCTGCTGCTACCTATGAAGCATCTGTAACCTTGGATAAAGCCTTAAAATCAGACAAGCCTGTAATTGTTAAACAAAATAATATCTTTTACCCAGAATATCGCCAAGTTCAGCAAGAAGATGGCAGTAAAAACAAAATTTTATCAAGGCTATTTTATGCCGATGAATTTGACGGCGAGCAGATGAAAGGCTTAACAATTGTCGATCGCTCCCAAGAAGGGCTAAATCAAATTGTAGTAGCAGAGACAGCCCAATGGAACCCAGGAGATAATATTTGGGACTTCTACAACGGTACTATTTATTTAGTCTCCCCAGACCGTTCCTATCGCAATATCCTCCGCTTTGAACACCAGCAATTGCGTTTACCCCGCACTCCCTTAACCCTAGCCAACAAAAGCCGGGATTACGATGAAATGAATATTGCCCAAGCCAGCCAACAATTAGAATTAGAACGTATAGCTGGCAATGAGAAAAAAATTCGTAAGTTGAAAGTACGCATTCAACAAAAGCTGGCTTTTCCCTTTGCCTGTGTTATTTGTGGCTTAGTTGGTGCATCTGTGGGTACCATACCCCAGCGCACGGGTAGAGCAGCTAGTTTTGGAGTGAGCTTACTGGTTATCTTTACTTATTATATAGTATTAGTTATTTCTCGTACTTTAGGCGATACTGGTGTCTTATCACCATTTGTGGCAGGTTGGTTTCCCAATTTTATTGGATTGGGAGCAGGTCTATTTTTATTAGCTAAGATTGCGAAAAGGTAATGTAGTACTCGGTGCTGTGCGGAAGCCATAGAGGCATGAAGTGTGGCTTCTTAGAGGATAAGTCAAAAGTATATTTTTCTCTAACTTTGACGTTTTATAAATGGTTGATTGATTTATCCTGACTTATTTTTATTGGGCTTCTTGATATAGTAGCTTCCGGAAAGTCTCTAGTTTGGTGTTGCTACCCTCTTTCAGAGTATTGATTGAAAGAACTTGTATGTCCCCAATAGCCCTTATGTTGGCAGCTTTTAATTTTTTTCAACAGACTGTTTATTTTTCTTTTTGAGGCTGAAAGTTCCAACAGTGCCAATAGCTAATAAACCTAAACCAGCAGTGGGTTCTGGAACTCTTCTTTTTACTTTTGTTAGACGAGCAAAAAGTTTAGCTTTGTTAGACTTATTTTCTTTAGTTTTAAATCTAGCGGTATAAATTGGTGTTCCATCTTCTCTTATAGCTGGTTCTCCATCTATTATGCGCTGGAACTTTAAATTAATTTTGTATTTTTCTCCACCAATAACTATTTTATCTAGTGATCTAGTCTTGGGCAACTCTACAATATCAGGACATAATCTTCGCTTATAACCAAGAATCTCGCCACAATAACGCTCTGTCCGATCATTAGGACCGTTTGCTGTCTCATCATGTTTAAAAAATAAATCTAAAGTTTGAGAATCACTACCTTGGATATCAAAGTTTAGAGCTAAATTTGCTCCTGTAATTGAACCATCAGTGATAGGACGATTATTGTGAGTAAATTCTCCTAATAAAAATCGGCTACCATCTAATTTCAAATCAATATCATTTAAACCTGTAAAAGTATATGAGCTTTTACCATCACCAGTGGACTTACCCCACCTGATTTTGTCTGTACCAAGACCCTGCAGGTTATAAGGGCTACCTGTAACCTCAGTCCAAGTACCAGAAGTATTCATCTTTATTAATGCTTTAGCACTTTCTGCATATCCAATAGAAATTGCTAAAGTTGCAGCCATCCCAATATATTTGAGTTTCTTTGTGACTTTTTTACTTAACAAATTTGAAATTGCCATAAATTATTTTCTACAACAGTATTGTGAATGATTGTTATCGAAAAAATACACAGACTTTTATTAAAATTGCAGTATTTATAAATGCCTCATACAATAGTCAAGACTTGAGAGCACTTGAACTTATATTTAATAACTACTGCTTGATTGTTATGAATCGATTATGCTTTTTTATTTGCAGGGAGTAAATAGGATAGGGCTAATCTTTGTTAAAAGCACATAATATATTTTATTTTTTTAGGATCAAAATAATTTTGTTCCAAATCAGAGTTATTACTATTGTTCACTTGTAAACAATCATCAATTTGCCTTCAAATCAGTAAATATTCTGATTATATATGTGAATCATATTATTTATGGAAGCAAAACACTTGAATGATTCAGAAAACATACTGATATAAATAGGAATAATTCATAATTACTGTAAGAAATAGCAACATTCAATCACCTATATCATCTTTGTAATGATTGAGTCTTGGGCTAAAAATAAATTATTGGTGAGCTTTGTGAGTAATTACTCTTAAACCCCATCCATCTTGAAATCTGGAGCTTTTATCTATACTCAAGCGGGGTTTAAAACCCCATCCCCTACGGGTTGTTTGTTTTGTGTTGGGGTTTAAATCACCATTACAAAACGTAATTACGAATTACGAATTATATCAAATCCGATAGCATCTGAATGATAAAAAACCGCAAAGACGCAAAGGACGCAAAGGAAGAGGAAGAGAGAGAGTAACTGAAATAATTCCGATACAAACGGAAACGATATTACGAATTGTTTAAGTAGGTTGGGTTGAAGAATGAAACCCAACGATAGCAATATTTCTGTTGGGCTACTAAGATTGCTAAAAGGTATTGAAATTTGGGTCATTGAATAATGATGGGGTAATGGGGTAATGGGAAAAAATTTGTCCCTTTGTTCCCTTATCGGGAGCATCCCGAGTGTTTAAATTTGTAGTGCGGAGAGAAGCGCGTTGCGGTGAGGTAGTGTGGTCTTGGGGGTTTCCCCCATGAACAACTACCGTTCGCGGAGCGTCTCCGAAGGAGATACCCGTAGGGGGGTTCCCCCCGTTGTAGCGACTAACTCTTTCAGAGACGCTCCGCGAACGGGGCATCCTGCCCGCTTTGTATATCATAGTGTGGGCATCCTGCCCGCTTTGTGTATCATAGTGTGGGCATCTTGCCCGCTTTGTATATCAAGGGAGCAAGATGCTCCCACTACCGCATATTTTGGAAAAATTGGGATGCTCCCCCCTCACTCCATCACTCCCTCACTCCCTCACTCCCTCACTCCTCCTCTATCGTGATGTCACAGCATAGTCAACCAACAGCCCAAGACGTTGACGCAAGGTTTCTAAACCCAAACGCTGACTGGCAGAAATAAATACTGCTAGGGGAAATTCTTCCTGTGCTTGGACTAGGGTATCGCTATCTACATCATCAATTTTGTTGAAAGCTAGAAGGGCTGGTCCCGGTGTGATTGGCATTTGGGCAAGAATTTCCCTGACGGAACGGATATGACTCAACCAAGCTGGATGGGACAAGTCCACCAAATGCAACAAAGCATCTGCTTCTGTAACTTCCTCCAAGGTGGCACGGAAAGCATCCATTAAAGATGCAGGTAATTCATGGATAAATCCCACCGTATCCGTAATTAAAATTTCTTGGGGTTGATTACTATCTGGGTTGGGAACAGCTAATCTGCGGGTGGTGGGGTCCAGGGTGGCAAATAACTGGTCGGCGGTATAAACTTCTGCATTGGTAAGGGTATTTAATAACGTAGATTTACCGGCATTGGTATAACCAACTAAAGCCACAGAAGGTACTTGATGATGTTGCCTGCGTTGCCGTAACCGGGCACGGTGTGCCTGGAATTGGTTGACTTCCCTTTGTAGGCGAGAAATACGCCGTTGAATGGCGCGTCGTTCAGTTTCTAGCTTGGTTTCACCAGGACCACGAGTACCGATACCACCACCCAGTCGGGACATAGCCTGACCCCTACCAGCTAGTCTTGGCAGCATATATTCTAGCTGTGCCAATTCCACCTGTAATTTCCCAGCACCAGATTGGGCACGTTGGGCAAAGATATCTAAAATTACTTCGGTTCTATCTACTACCCGCATCCCAATTTGTGCCTCTAAATTGCGGACTTGGGCTGGGGATAAGTCCCGATCAAAAACGATGAGATTCGCCCCCAAGGTTTGTGCTGTCAAGGCAATTTCTTGTACCTTACCTTCCCCCACTACCGTTTGGGGATGAATATGCGATCGCTTTTGCCATAAAGTCTGCAATACATCACCCCCAGCAGTGTCCACTAACCGCCCTAATTCAGCTAAGGTGTCTTGGAAGGTATGGGTACCCATTTTCTCTGCCATTACCCCCACAATTACCACCCGATCGCGATCGCTATCAACTTCCTGGGCAATAAATTCCCGGCGTAATTCTTCCTCTAACCCTTCCACTAGGTCCAGAAAATCCTGTTTGCCTAGGACATCTAAACTCAGAGCAGGGGAGACACTCCAACTAGGGTGAGGTACGGGACTGACTCCCGATTGCAGGGAATTGGAGCTAGCAATTAAGGCATGGGTATCTTGGGGTGTGAGGTGTGCTAAGTAAGCTTCCTTCACATAGCCAGTGGCACCACCACCACGACGGGTAAAACCAGTGCCAGTAATATTTAATACTACTAAGACATCTAAGCGTTGCAGTGCCATAGAAGTCAACACCCCTTCACTGGGGAGTTCTGACTTCATATGGGTAGAGATGCAACGGATACCGCTAAGTCGTCCCGCACCGTAACGGGGTAACTCTAACAGGGGAATTTGTGTTTGTCTGGGAGTACCGACCCCCACACGCATCACCTGTCCGCGACGGTTGAGGTATGCACACACGGGTTGTTTAATATCCGTACTGATAGCAGCCAGCCGTTGGGCAAACTCAGGCGTAGTGATGCGATCGCCTGGTATGCGTTGGTGATAAAGCCGTTGGAGTTGCTTTAATTGGCTGGACTTTAAACCTTGGAGATTACCGAAGATAGTCTCTATTGACATGTATAACCAGTAAACTGGTTCCCCGAATTCATCTAATAGTCTATTTTACAACATGGTTTTTTGATGGAAATTATATCCTAAGCAGGTTGTCTAGGTATTAAACCCCATTCAGATTAAGAACTTTCCTGATTTGGAATTCTGTAAACCCAGATTCTCAGCTTCATAAATCTTTACCCCATGAGTTGTTTGTACATAGCTCACACAAAAAATTAGCCATAGGGGCACGGCATCAGCTTAAAAATTCTATAAGCGAGAAAAATTTCCCACGCCGTGCCCATTGCCCATATAAACCATTTGGAATCTATATTAGGGCTTTACACAACTCAAGCGCGAAAACGTCTTTTACCTTGCCTATGCTTGGCAATTTCCTTACGCTTGCGTTTTTCTATAGGTGTTTCAAAGTGGCGATGCTTCCTAATATCTTGAAAAATTCCCGCCTTGGAAACTTCTCGCTTAAATCGACGCAAGGCTGAATCAATGTATTCATTGTCGCCTACTATTATTTGAGTCATTATCTCTACTACTAAACAACAGATTTGCCAAAATAAGAGTCTACAAAAATTTTGGCAAAACTATTTATGATGATTTCAACACTTAGTAACGGTTACGTCTACCGCCCCCACCGTATCCGCCTCGATTACTACCAGAAGAACCTCTGTCTTCTTTGGGCTTGGCTTTGTTAACTTTGAGGTCACGGCCCATCCATTCAGCACCATCAAGGGCTTCGATGGCAGATGCTTCTTCAGCTTCAGTTTCCATTTCTACAAATCCGAAACCGCGTACTTTACCTGTTTCTCGGTCAGTAGGTAGTTGAACGCGCTTTACAGTGCCGTATTCTGCAAAAACTTCGTTCAAGTCATCTTGGGTAACTTCGTAAGACAGATTACCTACATAAATTGACATAAATTATCTCCAAAATTATTCATGTGTAAAGATTTAAATTTCGGAGAAAAGTTTGTCAGTACTAAAAAGGAAAATCCTGGTAATAATAAAAACAAAAATGCTCGTCGAATTAACTCTCTCTATATAGGATGACATAGAAACCAATTCTTCGCATCTATTCAGATGGTTAACTAGTGATGAACTTCCATTCAATGGGAAAAGCGATCGCATCTATTCCCTAGAACCGAAAAATGTTTGTATATAACATATCCAACCCTAGGGGCTGGGTTTCTCCAACCATTCCCAGCGATGCTCCCAAGGGGAGACACGCAAAGCGCGATCGCAAATATAATACTTGTGAACTACCTACACTTAAGAGACGGGTAAGTATAGGCTGACCAATTCACACTTAATTACCTCGGTGAACTTCGTAGCTCTATTGGTCTTACATTCCCTCCAAGGGCAGGAGTCCTGGTTCCCAAGACCCAAATTTTTGATTGCAACACTTACCTCAAAGCTTGGTTAGAGCTTATATTCTAGTTACCAGGCTCAGCCTGGTAACTAGGGGAAAGGAGGCTCAGCCTCCTGTTATCGGAGTTGGTGCAAGTTGTTAAATTAATTGAGATAACCAATCTTGTGTAGCTTGAGGAAAACGCAAATGTATTATGTGTAAATGGGCGTATTCTGGTTGTTGAAATAAAATTGGGTATTCTTTCCGTCGTCGTTTGTAAGTTTGCAATACCCAGAGAATGATGGAATAACGGCTAAATGTCGTTTTCCAGGTTTCCCGGTTCCCGTTACATACTTCTTGTTGTTTTGTTACCCGTTCATAGGTGCGACGTAAAACACGGCTCATAATTACAGGTAGGGAGTAGTCAAGCCACACAACTGTATCTGCTTTTTTCCACACATAATCCCTGATTTGGCTGTAATTACCATCTACAACCCAACTGTCACCAGTCAAAGATTGTTCTACCCGTTGTTGGAAGATATTATCTGGTACTTCCACCCAATTCGGTTCCCAGTGGAGATAGTCCAATTCGATGTGGGGTATGGCAAAATTTTGGGAAATTTGACGTGCAAGGGTGGTTTTTCCAGAACCACTTGTACCGATTACGGAAATACGTTGCATTGTCTCAACATTGAATAAACCCGATATAACTACAATGTATTTTGGGGAATTACGAGCTTAAATCAATATTTACTTACAGCAGTTTTCATCTATTTGAACCACATCTTCATGTAGGGGTTTAGCATTGCTAAACCCCTACGGTGTGGTCTATTTACCTGAAAATCGCTGTAAAAATGAAGTTTAACATACAAATTCCATACCTCTTTTAAGTTATTGGCATCTGATTCCGAAATTTGCCCTATTTTCGCTATTAACAAAGACTTTTCTAAGCAATCGAGTCGAGATAGACGCACGGTTGAAGGAACACGCAAGCCGCTAACAGACCAGTCATTAAGGGTAACATCAGTTTGAGTGCGTGGTTTGCTAGATGTAACTACTGCTGCGACAACGTCATCCTCATCTAACCACAACACAAGTATTGGGCGTTTTTTAGAACCTTCACCACTAGTAAATGGAATATCTGCTACCCAAAATTCACCGGCTTGGATAATCATCGTAAAGTCCTTCTTCTTCTGGTGCGTAGCCCTTCAAAAAAGCATCATGGGTGCGGATATATTTGGCTGCTTCTGCTTTTTGTTGGATAATGATTACCCAGTGTCCCGCAGTCACATTTTCCAGTATTGATTCTGGGAGGTTCAGTTTCTCCCCCGGTTGAAGTTCAATTTCATAAATCAGCTTAATCAGTTCAACATTCATATTTTTGTTAGCTGTAGCTTCCTTATTAATTATTTTGCGACATATTTTTTTATTCCTCAGTAGTTATCCTTGAATCAATGCTTGAAACCGCCCATCATCACAGATGTTATCAAAATATGGGCGTTGCTGAATGGAAGTATGATTTTGCATTTTTCGATAGATTGAACAACGACTCTTTGCGTCTTTGCGTCTTTGCGTGAGATAAATTCATACCTGAATTCAGCAATGCCAAAATATGAGTCGGTTTTTGCCATTTCTCGACATTCGGGATTTAACTTGATCACTTTTTCTAGATGTTCAATCCCTTTGTCAAGCTTATTTTGTAAAACGTAACCAAGAGCTTTGTTATACCAAGTATGAATCAACCGTAGGGGCACGGCATCCACTGACTTTTTCCTATGCCATCATCTGAATGTCGCTGTGCCCAGAACCCATTGGTTTATGCAAATGCAATTGCCTAACTGTCACTGTGTTTAAATATTCATGGTGAGGGCACGGCGTGTTTAATATTGTTGGCAAGCCAGTTATGTTATCGATGCCGTGCCCCTACAATTCTTGCATCAACGCCACAAACCGCTCATCATCCCGAATTGCATCAAAATCCGAGTCAGTTTTTGCCATTTCTTGATATTTTGGATTTAAATTAACGGCTGTTTGTAGGTTTTCTATTGCTGTATCAATATCACCTAAACAACTATAAGCACAGGCGCGGTTGTACCAAGCTTCGTGTTTGTCAGGTTTAATTGCCACTGCTTTATCATAGGATGAGATCGCTTGTTCGTTTCTTCCTAAATTAAATAGAGCAATACCCCGGTTGTTCCAAGCATCTTGGAAGTCAGGTTTAATCGCAACAGCTTTATCATAGGATGCAACCGCTTGTTCATATCTTCCTAAATTCTCTAGAGCAATACCCCGGTTATACCAAGCATCTTGGAAGTCAGGTTTAATCGCAAAAGCTTTATCATAGGATGCAATCGCTTGTTCATATCTTCCTAAATTACCTAGAGCATTACCCCGGTTGTTCCAAGCATCTTGGAAGTCAGGTTTAATTGCAACAGCTTTATCATAGGATGCGATCGCTGCTATATAATCTTCATCAGCATGAGATAAACGTCCTAATTCAAAGAATAACTCTGCTTTCCGGTTAGGTGTTTGATACTCCTGTGCAATTAATTCTTGAATGTTGATTATTTCTTTAGTTCTGGCTTCCGGAGTCCAACTGAGATATTTTTCATAACTCCCTTCTTGAACAACACGAGATGACTCTTGCTCTAAAGTTTCCAAATCTGTAGGAAATTCAAAGGAACCAGAACGCCAGTCAAAAAAATCGGGAGCGCGTTGGATAAAATATTTAATCCCAAATAGGGGTAAGAGGAAAACAAAGCAGATATTAAAGTTATCTTTAAACCGTTCCCGTTGTTGATTCAGGTTCATTAAAACAGGTGGTACACTTTTCCAACTGTAGGAATAAACATCTTTACTTTGCCAATCTGCTAGTCTTTTACATTCTTCATAGGCATAAAATGAAGACTCCAACCCCGTAATAAATAAAATATCAATCTTATCTCGGTTTTCTAATTGCTCAATACGCTCATATAAATTATTAACAGGTTCCTGCAAACGCAAAACCTGAATATTTTTCTCCCTAACTTCTCCTTGAACCTTATTAATTAAATCTTCCCCTTCCCTGGGAGAACAACGAACAAACAACAAACCAAAACCATCCGTCCATAGTAGAGTGCGGACAAAGGCTTGATATTCTTCCTCTGGTTCCGGTGGTAAATCTTTATCCCAATCCGTTAATTCTAGACTCATAATGAAGTTTGGTTGGGTTAGGCGTAGGGTGGGCAATGCCCACCTTACTGTTTCATCGCTGCATAGGCATTTTGAAATTCCTTAACCCCCTTAATCAAGGGATGAATATCATACCAACATTGAATCTCTTCTTTCTCATTGAGATAACGATATTCCAACACACACCGCTGAAACAACAAATTGCGGTACAATTCCTGATTTTCTATCTGCTTAGTTTCATAAACCTTTGCCAATGCCCCCCATTCATTAGCATAAACCGTATTTCGGTAAGTATTGCGAGCTTCACTAATGGAACGCTGTAAGGCTCTGTTGCGAATGGGAAGGGTATCGCTATACTTAATTGCTTCCTTCATTAGCAGTAGCAAATTCCGCACATGACCCCCACTCATTAAGCATAATTGCTGTAATCCTTCTTGTTCCTCAAACATCTCCACAATAGACATTTCAGGCTTAACGCGATTAATACGTTTTTGCAGCACTTCTTTAATTTTATCAATTCCCCGTTGGTGAGGCTCATTCTCAGGAGTTTGTACCATAATCATGGGTAAAACTTGAGCATCCGCACCATAGATATCTCGTAAATCCGTAGCCCGGTTAGAATACACCATAGAAATGGGTACAGTGTAAATTACATGACAATCCAAAGCCTTCAACTGTTCGCTACGATCTATAAATATTTGGTCGTGATTATTACGTCCATCTTCTTGGGTTACGGGGACAATCCGATCTAAATTATCCGCAATAACTACCAGTTGCTCGTATCCTTCCGGTAAATTCTTTTTCCCATCCTTGATAAATTCATTCAACGCCTCAATCAAACTAACTGTGTGGGGGTTAACTAACTGGCGAATTTTGTGGCGTTGGGTGGGTTCAGTTCTTAAATTTGCGGTAATCTTGGCGAATTGAGCAATTTGCAGATTCACACTCAACTTATCAAAAGCAACCTCCGCCAATGCCAAATCTTGTAAATCTTGCCAACGGGATTTTAACCAATTTAACAAAGGTGCGGGGTTAGCATCTTTCAACGCTTCCAGTAAATGTCGGGTACAAGCAAGGAGAATATCAGTATATTCAGCGTCTTCCGGTTCAATATCTTGCTCATCAGCAGGGAAATAAACCACAAAACAGCCATTGTCATCTAAAAACTTTTGCAGACGTAACAGCTCCGTAGATTTACCTGCCCCACGATGACCAGCATACAGTTGAGTAGTCATCCTTTCAGAATACAATATCTCCCTCCCTACCTCCACCAAAATATCCCCATCTCCCCGCACCTCCCGACAATCAACATAAGCAGGATCGCCTGCGGGTAAAGGTTGAAAAGGGTCGAAAGAATTATATATTTGCCGTAAAAACTTAAAATCTCCAGCCATCAGCATCAACCCCCTTCGGGGAAGTCAAAAGTCAAAAGTCACGCATTCAAAAGTATTACCCCATTGATAAATCAAAATCAAGGGACTTGAAACTCAGAAAGTATTTTTTCCCTTTCCATAGATGAATCCCCTTGCTCTATACTCCCAACGGCTAAAAACTTAACTTTTCGTAGGTTGGGTTGAACGAAGTGAAACCCAACAGCAAGTAGGTTTTTGTTGGGTTTCGTACCTCAACCCAACCTACAATCATTAATCCGTTTAGAGTATACATCCAGTTTATTTTTTGGTAATTCCCCAACCATATTTTAAGCCGATGTGCGGTCAAATAAGAAGTAATAAGTAATAAGTAATAAGTATCTTGGTTCTCCCACACATTTTTTCGTTCACCCACCCATTTATATAAATCACAACAAATTACCTCGTAGGGGCACTGCTTCCACAATCTCTTGGTACAGTAGCACTTAAAATACGTAGGGTGTGTTATCGCGAAGCGTAACGCACCATCCGGTAATATGGCGGGCGTGCAAGTTAAGAGCTAATCCCAAATCTAAAATCAACAACGGGTTATCTATAGGAATCCTAATTGATTTTTGAAATATACGTAGGGTGTGTTGTCGCGGAGCGCAACGCACCATTATATAGGAATTTCGGTGCATTAGACTAGCGTCATAATGCACCCTACAAATACCTAATTTTTTTCAATATTCAAACCGGACTCCTATATTTGTCAAAATCCAACTACTCCTATCCCGCCCAAAGATTACTGATTAAAAAACCGCTCCAGGCGCAGAGAACACGGAGGATAGAGAGGTTTAGGAGATAAGTAATCTTAAACCACCGAAGGGAGTAATAGCTGTTGAGAATTGGAGCATTTATTTGTTAGTGTTACCGAAGAGTGGTAATCAGCATTACAAATTTTATGTTCAGCAACTGGGGAAAAAGGTTAATACTCATTTACCTGATGTTAGCGGCGCTTATTTTCGTGCTGTGGACGGGAAAAACCAGGCTACAGGGAAATACATCTAGTTTTGCGGCGGATACTGCTGCTTGGAGTCCAGCACAGATGGAGTTACAACCACAAACTACTCCAGTAGTACCACCACAAACAAAAACAACTCCCACTCCAGCAATCAAAAGTCCTGCTGTGAAAAAAACTGCCACAGCAAAACCCAAGCAGCAAACAAAATCTCAACCCAAACAATTAAGACGAACCCAATCTGCATCTGGTAAAGTATTCCAAACTACCAGAGCATTTAAAAATTATACGCCCAAATATGCGATCGCTCTAGCCCATCCCAATAATTTCGGAGAACGTTATTCCCAGGATGCCAATGGTGTACTGGTAAAGAATCAACCAATCATCGTTCTTCATGAAACTGCTTCCACAGCCAGTAGTGCAATTAATAACTTCCGCACTTCCCATACCCAGGACAGCAGGCAAGTCAGCTATCATGCTTTAATTACCCTCAATGGCACAATTATTTACATAGTCCCCCCAGATAAGAGAGCCTTTGGTGCAGGTAATTCAATCTTTGCAGGACCATTCGGTTCGGAAACGGTGAAAACCAATTCTAAATTACCACCCTCTGTGAATAATTTTGCCTACCATGTTTCCTTAGAAACTCCTCGTGATGGTATTGGCAACAATCACCAGCGCAGTCATAGTGGTTATCGGTATGTGCAATATAAATCTTTAGCTTGGTTACTTGCTCAAAGCCAGGTTCCTGACAATCGTATCACTACCCACCGCGCTGTGGATCGTTCGGGACAAAGAATAGATCCCCGCAGTTTTGATTTTAATAAGTTTTTTAACCTACTACATTCATACCGTCAGCCCGTCTTTAGTCAGAAAAATAACAATCCCCAAGCAGATAATGTTTGAGTTTAGAACTTTGGTGGAAATTTTCAAGCTAGCCCCTTATGAACGTTTGTACACAACCAAACATGAAAATAATCCCTTCACTCTGGGCGGGGAAACCCCGCCCCTACTTCACTCCTTCACTCCTTCACTCCTTCACTCCTTCCCTCCTTCACTCCCTATTTTCTAGCTAGTCTAATCTAAATTATCTCCAGGTTTAGTTTTGAAATCTTGTTATATTTTTAATCTGTTTTATGGATAATAACCCTGAGTTATTAGCAGACCTTTATAATGCTTTCAATCCATTTGAACCATTACCCGCAGGTGATATAAATTATGTGGATTGTCAAGAAGTGCGGGGAGATTCGGATATTCTAGAGGAATTAGGAAACCGGATGCGTTTGGATAATACAAACTGTTGCCTGTTGTATTCCGGACATAGAGGTGCTGGTAAATCTACTGAATTACTAAAATTAAAGCAATATTTGGAAAATCGGCAGTTTTATGTTGTATATTTTGCTGCGGATGAAGAGGATATTGATTCTGAAGATGCCCAATATACAGATATTCTTTTAGCTTGTACCCGTCGCCTGTTAAAAGATTTACATGGTATTGCCAAGCCTACTCCTATTTTAAATTGGCTCCAGGAACGGTGGCAAGATTTGAAGGATTTGGTACAAACTCCATTGGAGTTTGAGAGTATGGCGGTGGAGGTGCAATTATCTCAATTTGCTAAGTTAACGGCTAATTTAAGGGCGGTTCCCCAATTACGTCAAGAGATTCGCAGTAAGGTTAATCCCCATACTGTGAGTTTAATTAAGGTGTTGAATGAGTTTCTGGGGGATGTGAAGAAAAATCTTCCCAATGGTTGTACGAAACTGGCGGTAATTGTGGATAATTTAGACCGCATGGTGTTGGTGAAAGATGGGGAAAATACCAACCATGAAGAGATTTTTTTAGACCGAAGTGAGCAATTAAAGGCTTTAGATTGCCATTTTCTCTACACTGTGCCCATTTCTATGCTTTATTCTCGCAGAGCACCGGATATTCGGGATATTTATGGTGAATGTTTGATTTTACCGATGATTATGGTGATGAATATCCAGGGGGAAGTTTATCAACCAGGACTGAGTAAGGTGAAAGAAATTATTCGCAAGCGAGTCAGACACGTTGCCTCAGGATTGTCTTTGGAACAGGAAGTTTTTGATCATGTCCAAACTTTGGATAGGTTGTGTTTAATGAGTGGGGGTCATGTTCGGAATCTGCTATTGTTAACTCAGGATGCCATTGGACGGACGGAAGAGTTACCAATTACTGAGAGGGCTGTACGTAGGGCAATTACCCAAGCTAGGGATACCTATCGTCGAGCGGTGGAAAATCGTCAGTGGAAGTTGTTAGCAGAGGTTTCCCGTTCTAAGCGGATTGTGAATAATGATGAGTATCGAAATTTAATGTACAATCGCTGTCTTTTGGAATATCGTTATCTTGATGATGAGGGAGAAATGCAGCGTTGGTATGATGTTCACCCGTTAATTCAAGGGGTTCCGGAGTTTAAGGAAGCGGTGGCAAAATTGCAGTAGGGTGGGCATTGCTCACTTTACATAGTTTAAAACCTTGATGTGTAGGTTGGGTGAAGCGATAGCGTAACCCAACAAATTGGTTAGATGTTGGATTTTACTCCGTTCCACCCAACCTAATGTTCCGCCACATTAGTTATGAGGGGTAAAGCGATTGTAGTGGGAGCGTCTCGCTGCCTATTTCCAAAAAGCGGGGAGCATCCCAAATGTTTACAGCAGTTTTCATCTATTTGAACCACATCTTCATGTAGGGGTTTAGCAGTGCTAAACCCCTACGGTGTGGTCTATTTACCTGAAAATCGCTGTAAATTTGTAGTGCGGGCAGCGTTCGACGGCTCGACTGAGCTTCGCCGAACGTCTGAGCTCACGCCGAAGTCTTGTCCGCTTTATATCTCAAGGGAGCAAGATGCTCCCACTACCCTATATTTTTGAAAAATTGGATGCTCCCAAAAAGCGGGCATCTTGTCCGCTTTATATCTCAAGGGAGCAAGATGCTCTCACTACCCTATATTTTTGAAAAATTGGATGCTCCGTTCCACCCAACCTACATTTATTGTTTGTGATGATTGTCTAGTGCAGTTACTATGAACCCAAGTTTAAGCGATTGGGATGATGATTTACCACCAGAACCTGGTGAGGTATATAAGGATTTGGTACGCGCACTGACGCGGAAATCGGGTTTTGGTTTGTTTTTTGTCCAATGTATTCCCGCATCAGCGGATAGTTTAATTAA
Source organism: Calothrix sp. MO_167.B12 (assembly GCA_030066045.1). Lineage (GTDB taxonomy): Bacteria > Cyanobacteriota > Cyanobacteriia > Cyanobacteriales > Nostocaceae > Calothrix_A. The sequence goes on along the minus strand of JASJCJ010000095.1, from coordinate 1,160 downwards.
ACAGCTTCCCCAGGATATTCCCCAGAAAAATATTCAGGTTTTACGCTTAACTGAATCTATTGATAATTTGTATCAGCGAGTTGCAGAGTTTGTTAAAAATAAGCAAGTTGATATTTTATTAATTAAAGGGCTGGAATATTCTTTATATAAATACGAGAAAAGAACTTTTGGTGAAATTACAGAAGGAAAATTTAGGGAGTTAACCAGCGTTCCCCATGTTTTATATCATTTAAACCAACAAAGAGAAAGGTTTCGGGATGATTTTCAGATTTGCTTGGTTTTCTTGTTGCGGTCATTTTCTATTAATTATTTGATTCATCGCGCACCAGATTTTTTTGATTGGCGTTCTGGTGTATTTGAATTACCGACGGAACCAGAAGTGGTAGAGTCAGAATCATCTCGTTTGTTGTTACAAGGAAATTACGAGGAATATTTACAATTATCTGCGGAACAAAAGATAGAAAAAGTCCTGGAAATTCAAGATATTATTGCGGAACCACATCAAACAGAAGCACGTAAGGCTAGTTTACTATTGGAATTGGGAAATTTGTTGTATTCAACGAAAGAATATGAAGCAACAATAGCTTCCTATGATAAAGCTATTGCAATTAAACCTGATAAAGATGAAGCTTGGTACAACCGGGGTATTGCTCTAGATAATTTAGGAAAATACGAAGATGCGATCGCTTCCTATGATAAAGCTATTGCAATTAAACCTGATTATGATTCAGCTTGGTACAACCGGGGTATTGCTCTAGGTAATTTAGGAAAATACGAAGATGCGATCGCATCCTATGATAAAGCTGTTGCAATTAAACCTGATAAAGATGAAGCTTGGAACAACCGGGGTGTTGCTCTAGGTAATTTAGGAAAATACGAAGAAGCCATCGCATCCTATGATAAAGCTATTGCAATTAAACCTGATGATGATTCAGCTTGGTACAACCGGGGTAATGCTCTAGGTAATTTAGGAAAATACGAAGAAGAGATCGCTTCCTATGATAAAGCTGTTGCAATTAAACCTGATGATGATTCAGCTTGGAACAACCGGGGTATTGCTCTACGTAAATTAGGAAAATACGAAGATGCGATCGCATCCTATGATAAAGCTATTGCAATTAAACCTGATTATGATTCAGCTTGGTACAACCGGGGTGTTG
>JASJCJ010000094.1 GCA_030066045.1 Calothrix sp. MO_167.B12 | reverse complement strand
TTTGTTGAAGTGTTTCCAATACTGATTTTGCTTCTGGGGAATTTTGCCGATAAAATACAGCGGGTCTTCCCATCGGTGCTGATATAGTAATCTTACCTTTACCAGAAGAATTGCTATAGGTCTTATTACTCCATAAATGAACCCATTCCCCTGCAGGAAAATACACATCCACACTAGTTTGACCCTTTTTCAGAACTGGTTTGACTAAAAACTCACTTCCATAAAGAAACTGATCTTCTAATTCGTATACATTTTCATCATCAGGATAATGTAATACTAGGTGACGAATTAATGGATAACCTTTTGTCGCAGCCTCCTCCATTAACTTGATGCGGTAATCGGCAAAAGCTGCGTAAACTTTTGCCCAATAACTAAAGGTAGCTAAGGTTTCTGAATCGTCATAAAACTGAACATTTTTATCTGGTTCATTACCTTCGTGAGTCCGGAATATGGGAGTAAAGGCATTCATTTCCATCCAACGAAAAAGGAGTTCCCGCGATCGCACGAAGCCACGACCAAAAAATCGTAATATAGGATTACCAATACTGGTATATCCTCCTATATCGCTATGGTTGAGGCTAAAACCAGAAAATCCACTACTGAGTAAGCCAGTCAGGGAACTTGGCAAACCATCATTAGGCTTCCAGGTTACGTTTTGGTCTCCCAGCCACATACCAGTAGTCATACCCGGAGTTTTACTGTAACCAGCACGGGTAAAAAACCAAGCATCTCCTTGCCGATTGGCTTCTTGGATGGCAGCACGATTGACGTTTGCCCAGTCAACTGGGTATTGATTATGATAAGTCAACCCAGATTGTTGGCAGTAAAATTTGCCATCAAATTGAGCGGCTTCCCCAAAGTCAGCCATCCAAAATTTCGCGCCAATAGTTCCCAGTATTTCTGTTTTGATAATTTCTTTAAACCATGCTGTGGCTTGGGGATTGCTCCAATCAACTAGCCCTGCATCAAAATCGGTATTCTGAACTAAATAAGGTTCTCCATTTTCTTTTGTAACTAAAAAACCTTGGGTTTTTGCTTCCTGGAATAGATTGCGCCATGAATCATATTTTTGTGCTATTTGTTCTGGTGCAAGTTCTATGAGAAAAGGATTGAGGTATACACCAACAGCAATACCTGCTTGTTCTAGCTCTTTAACCAGTAAGTCCCATTTTGGATACCGATTGCGATCAAGTTGCCAATTCCACCATAACTGTTGACCGGCAATAGTTGGGCGTTGACCAACCCAATCCTGAAGCCAAAATCCGGCGATGGGAGTATCGAACTTACGTAATTTCAACCAAGTCTCACGTACTTTTTCTGTCCCTCCCTGCATCCCAATTAAAGCTCCAGAGTTGAGCCAGTTAGGAAGAGGAGCCATGCGCCCGGTGTATTCAGTATAAAGTTCAATCAGTTCTAGGGGACTCTCGCCACAAAGCAATTGTCCTTGCATCCGACTAGATTCAATCCTAATCTTGACTAAATCGGGATTCCGTAAGTCAAAAACTGATGGTTCGGTATTGGTTAAAAATAGAGAGCGTCCTTTGTTAGTCAAAAAATGAGGTACTGGAGCATAACTCGAAAAGCGATCGCCACTAACCCCCAAAACTGTCAAGAATTTCGGACCGATATCTCCTCTGCCAATACCCCCTTCCTCACAAACGATGGGAACAACATGTCCTTTACAATCAACGTCAGAAAATTGTTCGCCAAAGCCGTAGAAATGTTCTGCGGCAGAGGTTACATAACTTAACTGTGCTTGATTTGCTTGTTTGCCGATCAGTTCTAAATCGAAGTCAAGCTTATTTTCTCCCGCAACTTGCAAAGATAGGATATATTTAATACTCTTAGCTGGGAAATGTCTCCGCAATAGTAACGAAATGATGCGGTTAACAAGTGATGATTTCGTTTCCAGAACACCACATAAAATTAGGGTATTACCCTCCTGCTCGATGTGAGTAACTGTTTGATGGGAGAATTGTGTGAGATAGGTTTCGTCAATCTCCACTGAGCCTCTATTCTCAACAATATTCAGTTCTACATTAGCCCCGCCAATAAAGTTTTTGCCTGGGGGTGTTTCCCAGATAATTTTATTGTTATGGCTAATTTGCAGGCTAAACTGTTTTCTTCCAGAATCTTGCCAGTTAACGGTAAACTTTCCTAAAGAAAAACTTTGGGCAGGCACGGAACTAGAAACTGTGCCCAGCTCAATCTTTTGTCGGCAATTTGCCAGTCCTAGGGGTTGGAAAATCAGGTTTAAGATTCTTTTAAATATTAAACCTCCGCTAACAGAGTATTTTGGTTGCTGAACAGGGCGAGGCGATCGCCACTGCTGTGGTATAGTTTGATTACTCATTTGACAAAAAAATAGATTAGATACAAGCCGTGTGGATACCCCTACGGGGAAGCAAGCTACATCCGTGGAGAGGCAAAAAGTTTTCCTGAAACTGATGTACAGCTAAATTGTATAAACCGAAAATATAGAATCGCTGTAGTGCGGGCATCTTGCCCGCATTTGCTATGCAAATTAAATGCGTACCAGCTGTTTTCAAGCCCCTCAATTCATCGGTAGGGTAATAATTCTCAATTCGCTCATTACCCTTGGCTGTTTCCCTTTAAACGCCGCGATTGTGGATAATTTTTCGATAAGTCTCAGTAGCAGTTGTAGGAACGCGCTTTAAATAGGGATCTTTATCTAGCTCAATGTGATAAATTCCAAAGTCACTATTGGAATCAAAGGGCAATCCCCACTCACGATTGGAAGTTAAACTCCAACAAACATAACCAGTGACATTAACTCCATCTTGTACCGCTCGCTGAATCTGTTCGATATGCAAACGGAGGTAGGTCGAACGATCTATCCCATCAGCCTCATCAACACAACCGTTTTCAATGATCATAATTTCCTGATCTGGGAACAAGCGACTGTGAAACTTGAGCATATAGTAAAATATTTCTGGCCAAACTGGTGCATCTCCAAAGCGTCCTACTACTGTATTCATTAGCTTTTGAATGCTAGTCAGCCGTAAATTGCTGATACCCCAGTAGTAATCAAGACCAACGAAATCTAATTGACCAACACACTCTGGAGGACAAAGAAACTCTGGTAATTTACCAGCCATTCCCAAGTACCACCAATTACTAGTTAGACAGGTAGAGGAAACACTAACCAGCTGTTGTACAGGTTCAATAAAACGTATTAGCGATCGCACTAAAGATATACGTTGTTGGGTATTTGTCGGTTGGAAGACTACTTTGGTCGGATCGTTAAAAATTTGTTGAGCTATGGCTCTTGCTAAGTCAATTTCTAAACCGCTATATTCCCCTGTATCGGGGTCACGGTAACTAAAACCTGGTACGTCATCTTTAACTGCTACTATTAAATAGCCACGCTTCTGAATCTTTCTCAGTGCGGTTTTGGGAGAGGCTAAAGGTAAAGCCTCAGTTACTGGTTGAGAAGTAACAGATACATGAAAATCACTAGTAAGATCGGCAAGAGTTGAGCGTCTTCCTTTTCCAGGTGGTTCGGAAATATCCAGGCTAGGAAAGTAACGGTTGAGGGATTTTTGCCACTCCCCTGATTTTTTAAACCGTTTAATAGCGATATCTACCGCATTCAGTAATTCTCGATTACCCTTAGCCACAGAAGCAGCATAAGGTTCTTCCGTGAGCTTATTTCCAATTAAGCGATATTTTCCTGGATACTTTTGCATAGTACCTTGAAGGATAACATCATCAGAAAGGACAGCAGCGGCCTGCTCATATTCAATTACCCTCAGAGCTTCCTCATAGTCAGCAACCACTAAGGGATTAGTTGAGGATAGATCTTCAATTTCCCTTATTCTAGATGCAGCAGTTGAACTTTTGACCACAGCTACAGTTTTATGGGCTAAATCATTCAATTGCTGAATGGGGCTATTCTTTGTGACCAGAACTGTTTGACCAGCCAGATAATAAACTTCAGAAAAAGCTAGTTGACTTTGTCTTTCCGGATTTACCGTCAAATTAGCCAGAACTACATCTACTTTTCCCTGTTCTAACAGTGAGCGCTCAACATAACTTTTTCCTTGAGCAATAAACTCTTCTCGACTACGCAAATTGATGACATTGCGATCGATAAACCATTGTAGCCACCGTGGTAGTCCCAGTAACATGGGATTAGTACCTACCTTAGCCTGGGGATGAATATCCTTGATTTCAGTACGAGCCTTGGCATGGGCAAGAAACAGGTTGTGCATTAGTTTACCTAATGCTTCCATTTGATTGGTAAAAGTCGCGCCTCTGGGTAGTCCTGGTGGAATAAAATACTCCCTTTCCCACCAAGGTTTGATATAACCGTAGATTAGCTGACTCGGTTCATTAAAGGTAATCCAATAATCCACTAAATCTCCCAGTCGCCGAGCAGCCTCAGTCGCATAAATTGCAAAAATGCCAGGAAAACTGTCCGCAATCATACCACCTCGACTTTCCACATGGATCGGCCAAGTAAAATGATGCAGAGTCACCACAGATTTCATCCCTGCATCTCGAATGGTTTGAAGTAATTGACGATAGTGTTCAAAAGCCGCATCATCGAACTGGTTCGGCTTAGGTTCAACCCGTGACCAAGCAATAGAAAGACGGAAAGTTTTGCATCCTAAATTTTTCGCCAGGGCAATATCTTCAGGATAGCGATTCCAAAAATCAGTTGCCCTACCACGTAAAGTCTGATTACGACGACGTTCCCACACATCGCGGATATCTTCCAGCTCTGGTTCATAGGCTTCACATTGGTGATCGGCTGTATTCACACCAAACATGAAGGATTTAGGTAATGGTTGCCAATTACTCATAGTTAATTGTATTTAATGAATATATATATTTGTTGCGACAAAACTAGTTGACGGCTTGCTCTATGGTTTGTTCTCAGTTCAGGATTGGTACAAATCCTAATTCCTGTTGAGCTTTACTCCCGTTTAAAAAGTTGATTCTAGTATTGATATACAGTAATTTTACAAGAATTACGGACAGGCAACCTAATTACCGAAATATTGGGGTCTGGTGCCCTGTCTTTTGAGGCAGAATGTTTTTGGGACGGGGTTTGAATCCCGGTCACAAAAACATACTTATTACTCCTTCGGAGTGAATCCTTCGGATACGCTTCGCGAGCGCCATTTGCTTTATGCCGGGGAACCCGTCCACCGCAATGGCTCACTTATTACTTATTACTTAATTCAAACCATTGCCAACGAAACAATCCCTAGATTCTGGGCTGATATCAATTCTGTATGAAGATGCGCCAAATTCAAGAATTTATTAACCGCAAAGGCGCAAAGTACACAAAGAAAGAAGGAGATAGGAGAATCATAAATTTAGCGCAGCCTCACAAAGAAATGGTATGAGGCTTTTTATTATAGATAGCGATCGCAGTTCTTCACAAAAATTAACCCCGTGGATCTAAATAAAATACGACTTACGCAACAATCACCGATTGTGACAATATGGTAAGTCCTGTAAACATTAATTGTGGGTATGTAAAATAATTTATCAAAAAGAGGGAGCTTGAGGCTAAATGCTACTTTGGTAGTATTAAGAGGAATTGATATCTTCACCAGACTAAAGTCACGGTTGATGCGGTACTCCCGCTAATATAATAAAAGTACCCAATTTTTTCCAGTTTTGTAAACTTATTTCCGGTTCAGAAATTACAAAATTTAGCCTGCCATTGCCATTTTACTCCAGAATTCCACGGATTCTATCCGTGGGAAGATGCCAGAAGAATTCGTAAGTGATAATTGATAATTCATAGTTATTGCCCACGTATGAATCCGAGGGCTTGAACCAAGCAAAGTTGAAAATTTATCCGATCGCAGATTACACAGATTCCACTGTCCGTGTAATCCAAAAATCCGTGATCCATAAATAAATTTAGAGGCTTGCACGATTAATTACGAATTATGAATTAATAATTATGAATTAATTAGTTTCTAGCCCCTCGATACCCTACACCGAAGGCTACGCCTACATCGATGGGGTAATAATTCTAAATTCTTCATTCTAAATTACCCTTGATTTTAAGATGTCTGTTAATAATTTAGTCTCCAAAGTCGAAAATCATTATGACGCTGTAATTATTGGTTCTGGTTTTGGTGGTTCGGTAATGGCCTATCGGCTAGCAGAAGCAGGATTAAAAGTTTGTGTACTGGAGAGAGGAAAAGAGTATCCTCCTGGTGAGTTTCCTCGCAGTCCCGACAAGATGAAGAAAAATTTCTGGGACCCTAAAAACAACTTGTATGGCATGTTCGATATCTGGTCATTTCGAGATATCGCAGCAATAGTATCCAGTGGTTTGGGTGGTGGTTCCCTGATTTATGCCAATGTTCTCATTCGTAAGCCGGAAAAATGGTTTGTTAAAGAAGATTTACAAAAAGGAGGATATGAATATTGGCCTGTAAAACGGTGTGATCTTGAACCTCATTACGATTGCGTGGAGAAAATGTTAAATGCCCAAACCTATCCTTATAACAATAGTACTCCTAAAACCCAGGCTTTACAGTTTGCTGCCCAAGAGTTAAACCTGGATTGGTATTTACCTAACTTAGCCGTCACCTTCGCCAACGATGGTCAGCCACCAGCTCAGGGAGAACCCATAGAAGAAAAGCATCGGAATTTACACGATCGCACCCGCTATACTTGCCGCCTTTGTGGTGAATGTGACATCGGTTGTAATTATGGTAGTAAAAATACTCTCGACTATAACTATCTCAGTGAAGCAAAACGACATGGCGCAGAATTAAAAACCTTGTGTAAAGTTCATTATTTTGCACCTAATGATGGTGGAGGGTATAAAATTTACTACTGTCATTACAATTCCCAAGGGGAGGGAGAAAAGAGTGAACACCTAATTACAGCTGATCAACTGATTCTCTGTGCTGGTGCTCTGGGATCTACTTACTTGCTGTTAAAGAGTCAAAAACGCGGTTCTTTCCCTCATCTTAGTAAACAACTAGGAACTCGTTTCTCTGGAAATGGGGATCTAATTAACTTTGCTCTCAAAGCCAACAGAAAGATTGATGGTAGTTATGGTCCAGTAATTACTAGTACCATCCATATGCCAGATGAATTGGATGGTGGTGAAGGTAGGGGTTTTTATCTCCAGGATGCTGGTTATCCAGACTTTGTTAACTGGATGTTAGAAATGACTGAAGCACCAGGAAATATTAGGCGACAACTTTTCTTTATTCTTCGCTGGTTATGGGCATCTATTCGCAAAACAGGACTGCGAGATAGTAATTTGAGTGAAGAGATTTCTCAGTTATTGTTTGGCAAAACAGAGATTTCTTCCACCTTACTACCTTTATTGGGAATGGGGCGAGAGATCCCTGATGGAATCATGAAATTGCGTAGGGATAAAAAAGGTAAGGACCGGCTGGACGTGACTCAGAACTTTGAGAATGACCGAATTTATTTCCAAAGATTGAGACAAACAATGAAAGATGTTGCCCAGCAACTAGAAGCTCAGTATATAGACAATCCTATCTGGTTCCTCAGACAAACTATTGCTGCTCACCCCTTGGGTGGTTGTCCCATGGGACGAAATAAAGATGAAGGAGTAGTCAATTCCCACGGTGAAGTATTTGATTATCCCGGCTTTTTTATTGCTGATGGTTCAGTAATGCCAGGACCAGTAGGACCCAATCCTAGTTTAACTATTGCCGCTTTGAGCGATCGCTTTGCTGATCAAGTGATCAAAAACTACAAGAAAAATACTTCTTCAACCGGATGACACGGGGACGCGGGGACACGGGGACACGGGGACGCGGAGCGCTCTGTGTCCGGTGCCCCGGACACGGGGCGATAAGCCCCAAGGGTCCTCCTCCCTCATCAAAATCTGCGATTTGATGGCTGCCGATTGGTAGGCACCTCAAGCCCCCACTACATCGATGTCTCCGCGTCTGGTGCGTCTCTTCTTGACCAATATGCGGTAGTGGGAGCCGGAAAGCTCCTTTTACATCTCAAGCGGGCAAGATGCCCGCACTACAAATTTAAACATTTGGGATACTCCCATTATTTTATACCTGTCTTTGTCAATATTCAGGATAATTCTAAACTTTGTTTGTTCAGAACTCATATAGGAATAAAACCATGAATCAAGTGGAGCAATTTAAACCGAAAAAGCGTTCCTTAATTATGGCTGGAGGTGGTCTGAAAGTTGCCTTACAAGCTGGAGTATTACAAGTATGGCTAGATGAAATCGGTCTAAAATTTGACCATGCAGATGGAGCCAGTGGTGGAGTTTTCAATCTGGCAATGTATTGTCAGGGGATGAGCGGCACTCAAATAGCAGACAACTGGAGGAATATACCAATCCTTCAGGGTATGAGTTTTAACTGGACCCAGTATCCCAAATTGCTCTATGCAAGGTCAATTTTGACAATGGATAAATTTCGTCAAAATGTCTTTTCTGCTTGGGGGCTTGACTGGGAGAAAATCCGTGCTTGGAAGGGAGAAGCCACCTTTAATGTTTACAACTTTACCAAACATCAATTGGAAGTTCTGAACCCAGCACAGATGAATGAAGACTTATTAGTTGCTTGTGGTTCTCTACCGATCTGGTTTCCCCCTGTAGAGGTCAATGACAACCTTTATATTGATGCAGTTTATCTGACTGATGCCAATTTGATGGAAGCAATTAGGCGAGGGGCAGATGAACTGTGGATTATTTGGACAGTGAGCGAGCGCAGTGAGTGGAGAGATGGGTTTATTGCCAATTATTTCCAGATAATTGAAACTAGTGCCAATGGACATTTTCGCCAAGATATCCGCCGCATAGAAGCAAATAATACAGCGATCGCCAATGGGGGTTCTGGGGAATTTGGTCGTCATATCGAGTTAAAAATTCTCAGTGCAGAAGTTCCCCTACATTACTTAATTAATTTAAGCAGCGATCGCTTTGCCGAATCAGTTAACCGAGGAGTAGAATTAGCTCGCCAATGGTGCCAAGAACAGGGCATTGTGTCTTCTAATTATGGCGATATACCACCACCCTCTGCTGTTGTGAACAAAATCAGGTTTACTGAACAGATGAAAGGATACGTTACCTTCAGTGAATCTGACTACGAGCAAGGATTTAAAGCCCAGGAAAAACGCTCTTACTTGATGGTTAATTTAACTATCAAAATTGATGATGTGGAGCGGTTTATTACTCAACCTCAGCACGATGCAGTGGTAGAAGGGTACATTGAGTGTGAACCATTAGGTGGTCAACTAGCAGTGGAATCGGGAAGTTTCAATCTTTTTGTTGATGAAGGAGACCCCACTCAAAAGCACATGCTCTATCGCCTTTACTTCCAAGATAAAAGTGGTAATCCCCTAACCCTGACTGGGTTTAAGGATGTAAAAGACGATCCAGGATTCGATCTATGGAGCGATACATCTACTTTATATACTCGCCTTTTGTCAGGACATATTACACCCGAAGAGGAAGCTCAAGCAGATATTAAAGCTGCCGGAATTATTCGCATCCATTTGCCTGATTTTGCTAAACAACTGACTACTTTCCGTACTGAAGGACCAAATGTAGCATCAAGAGCCTCGGCATTGACTAGGTTTGGGATCTTTTTCCTCGGCAAACTGTGGGATGTTTATGGTAACCAAGTGCTTTTGTATGGACCCTATTAGAATTAAGTAATAAGTAGGGCTTGCAGCAAAAAGTCTTTGGGTGAGGATAGGGAACAGGCAACAGGCAACAGGCAACAATTTTAGCCCTATTGTTTCTAATTTTTTGAACTCCAATACATTGGAAATGCAAGATTTTTAAGCCTTATATCCCTATTCTCTTGCACTTTTTTCGGCAAAAATCGTCTGAAAAGCTTACATCATCAGAGTTTTAAAGTTATTCAGCAGACCCTAAGTAATAAGTAATACCTCTCCATCAGGTCAGGTGTTTGTAGTGTTTGTAGTAGCGTGGCAAGCTTAAAATAGTGCAATAGGTGTAGTGCAATAGGTGTAGGTTGGGTTGAAGAATGTAGACGCAACACCAGTAAAGCTTTGTTGGGTTTCCCTACCGCTCAACCCAACCTACATTTTTAGGCGTGTCAGTCCAGTAGGGTGCGTATAGCCCTCCGGGCATGGCTACGCTAAAGCGTCAACGCGTAACGCACCATTCATCTGTTTACATTTATTCCGCATAAAGCTGAACTTCATCTGCAAAACTTTGCCAACGGACAAATTGAAACTCTCCAGCAATAGAACCCCATGCATGTTCATCTGTTTCTAGATCCCTTCCTCTATCTAGACTCATAAAACTTTCAGCATCAATTTCAAATTCATTATCAAGATAGGTTTTTTTACCGTCACGAATTACAACACATCCTTTGCCAGGTTCCACCCTACCTTTAAAACTATTACCAGTCCATTCCACAATCATGTTACATCCTGGCATTTTCTCTAAGTCATCGGTGGTAATCTTTTTCAAACGTTCCACCTCACGGGATGCACCATAAAATCTTTCTTTTTCTTTCAGGGTATAGTGTTCAATGACAATATTTTCTGCAGTTGGAATCAACTTCATCACCCGCAAACGGTAAGGTTGAGTGAGCATATAATCATAAGCTTGTTCCAAAAATAAACTTACCCCTGACAAAAATTCCCAAGGTAAGGGACGGATACATACCCGGATATGGGCAAATAAGGGGGGATTGTCGAAAGCTTGTTGTTGATTGCTAAAGTCAGCTGCCATCCAGCGAGCTAAAGTTTCAATATCCCTAGAATGAGTCATTCGATTTTGGATTGTGGATTTTGGATTTTAGACTTACTGCAAACATTTTACGCCTTGCAGGGACGGATTTTGCAGGATCATTTTTGAGCAATTTACGTCTTGGTAGGGAAGAGTGGAGGAAGGAAGGAGGGAAGGAGGGAAGGAGTGGAGGAGTGAAGGAGGGAAGGAGTGAAGGAGGGAAGGAGGGAAGGAGGGAAGGAATGAAGGAGTGAAGGAGTGAAGGAGTGGAGGAGTGGAGGAGTGAAGGGGTGAAGGAGGGAAGGAGGGAAGGAGGGAAGGAGTGAAGGAGTGTAGACACGAAGTGGCTTCTCGAAAAGTAGAGTAGGAGTAGGGGCGGGGTTTCCCCGCCCGGGTTTCCCTGCCCAGGTTTCCCCGCCCGTGGGAAGGATGTATAGCAATAGACATATCGGTTAGGACATCGTATTTTGGTTCAAAGGGAACAAAGAACGGGAAATAGGCAACAGAAAAATGTCCTAACAATTGTGGCGACTGCTATAAAAATTAGTTCAGCCTTTATTCATGTTGAAGCCTGGAGTTTCTCATTCTTCAGATATGTCATTGCCACGCTCCGTAGCAATCCCAAAATCATGTTATAAAACTACGGTTCTCAAGGTAAACGATGTTCACTAATAACAATTAACAATTTTTACTTTTTGATTAATAAACAAGGGTAAGTTAACAATGCTTAAGGGTTTCAGACTGATAATTACTACTACAACTGTATTTTGTTTGTTTTGTGGCTCCATAACCTTAGCAGCAAAGAAAAAGCCGAAACAACCAGATAAGTTTCCCCCTAATCCTATAGAGATTACTACCCCCGATCCATTGCTTCCTCGTTCTCCAGGGAAACAACCTTTAACTGAGTCAGAAAAGCAACAGTTGTCAGCAGCGCTAGATAGATTAGATATAGAAGCAGCTGCTAAACTGCAAGCAGGAGATAGGGTAGGTGCTTTTGATACCTGGAATCGGGAATTACGATTGCGGCGATACTTGGGTACCCTACCAGAGATAACAGCACTGTCACGGGTGGGTGCGATCGCTTATAGTAAAAATAACAGGCAGCAGGTACTATACATTACCGAACGATTACAGACAATTCAAAAGCCCATCCAATCTCAAGCCCAGCCAGATTTGAAAATTTTACAGGCTCTAGGTCAAGCTTACCAACAAGTGCGATCGCCCGAACTAGCTTTAACAGCATATAAACAAATGTTGACAGTCGTGCGCCAACAAAAAGACACCACTAAGGAAGTAGAAACCCTGAATATTATAGGGGAGTTAAATTTAAGTTGGTTTGATTATCCCCAAGCAGCAGCTACCTATGAAGAGCTATTAGCTTTGGCTAATTCTAGAAGGGATGATAATAATCAAATTATCTACTTACAAAAGTTGGTTTATGTATATACCCAAACTAAAGAATACCAGAAATCAATTAAGTTTAGAAATCAGTTAGTAGAGATTTATCGTCAAAATAATAACCTGGATTTAATTCCTACATTAAAATTAGCGATCGCTTCTGATTATGAATCCCTAGGAAAGGAAAATCCCAATTTAATTCCAGAGGCTTTTAAAAATTATCAAGAATCATATACAACTGCTTGGGAATTACAGCAATATGCCCGTGCTGGAGAAGCTTTAAACAAGTTAATTGCTCTTTACCGTGCTTCTGGACAAATCGAAGATGCTTTGCGAACTAGCCAAATTTTAGTCCAAACTGAGAGATTAGCTGTCAATTTTTATGGTTTAATGACTGCCTATGACCAAATGGGACAAATTCATGTAGAACGTAAAGAGTATTCCCAAGCACTGAATGCTTTTCAAAAAGGATTAGAATTTGCCCAACAACTAAAGCATGATGAGAATTATTTCAATCAACAAATTCAGAAAGTATCAACACAAATGTCTCAATAAACCAAAAATTTTTTCCCTTCAAAGTACCCTTAGAATTCTTTTTACGCATGACTTTCAGGTATATTTGACTCGAGCCGTAGTAATAATTTCTGCATCACTCATTTGACACCTCAGATCATCTTTATGCCTGATCGCCTTGAAAAGATCATCAGTGATAGCATAGATCGCAATAATTTCATTCACCATAAACCCCTCCTATTTTCTGTCTGGAGGGGATTTTATTCCTTAAATGACCTCGTTGCGATCATCAATCTGATAACTAGCAACTTGAGTTACTTCATGAAACTTTTATTTTTTAGGGATAAAAACAAATAAAGATTTCATGAAGATGGATATTATCTACTTTATTTTTCCTGATAATTATTCTATTTTGAGATCAGTAATTATCAGGATTTCAATTTAATCAGTGGGGCAAATAACCACTAACTATCTGCATGATATTAGTGATTAATTATAAATTGTTCGTTTCAAAAACCCCATGAAATTGATAGCTGTTCATGCCGTTTGTGTGTGAGGCTGTGCCAAACTCTGCTGCAAAAGATGCTACCAGCATAGCTGGAAGATAGCTGTTAGTTTGGCGTGTCTTGATATTGAATTGGTATCACTTTATTAGGAGCATTATTATATGACATCTTGGAAACCACAGGGACCTGCGCCTGCACAAAATGGACAAGTTGAGAATGTTCAGCCTAATAATGAGGTGGTTGGGGCAATTCATACTGTAATCGCTGATCCCCACAACGCCAACATTCTCTATGCTGGTGCTGTTAATGGCGGGATATGGAAAACTGAGACTGCGACATATTCCACAACTGATAATTTAGACAATGACGACGATGGTCTTGTTGATGAAGCGGATGAAACTGTAAATTGGAAGCCACTTACTGATAATCTACTTTTACCAGCGAATTCCATCGGTGCAATGGAATTTGACCCGACTGATCCAAGCAATCAAACGATCATTGCTGGCATAGGTCGTTTCAGTGCTTTTCCTTTCTTGGGAAATGGGGGACCTTTAACGGGTCTGTTAAAGACCACTGATGGAGGACATACCTGGACTCAACTCGGAACGGCTGATAACCTGGACAACGATGATGATGGTTCGGTTGACGAAAACGATGAAACTCTGTTGTTAGGAAGAAATATTTCAGGTCTTGCCTCCCACAGGCACACGATCTTAGTCAGTGCTAATGATTTTGGTGGTGGAATTGATGGTGGTGTTTACCGCAGTACTGACAATGGCGCAAGCTGGAAATTCATATCAGACAGTAGTGGACTTGCTGCTGGAGCAGCCTTTGATCTAGTGGATGACCCTACTAACAATCAACGTTTTTATGTATCAGTTAAAGATGTTGGTATTTTCCTTTCAGAGGATGCTGGGGATAATTGGATTAATATATCTGCTAATGATCCTAGTCTCAATGCAGTTATCACTGGAGGGAGAAACAATAACACAGAAATGGCTGTTGCTAGTAATGGTCGGTTGTATGTTGCTGTTCTCACGAATGGACAACCCTCTTATATTGGATTTACGGACAACTCCACTGCAAATAACCCGACTTGGACAGAAATGGATTTACCACTTACGCCAGAACCCGTAAGCGGAACTCCAACGGATATTGGGCTTAACCCCACCCCAAAACCGGGAGGTCAAGGAGCCATACATTTCTCGATTGTTGCCGATCCTGACAATCCGAATATTGTCTATGTTGGTGGTGATCGGCAAGGAATACCTCAAGCACCGAACACAAACACAACTTTCCCAACTTTTGTAGGGGCACAAGACTTCTCTGGGCGACTCTTCCGTGGTGATACGAATGTGCCTGCCTCACCTAGTGGATCTCCCTCTCCTTCCCCTCAGTGGGAACATTTGACCCACAGCAACAGTATTGCAGCCATTCCCAATGGCGGAACAACTAACAACAGCGCACCACACGCTGACTCCCGTGAGATGACCTTTGATGCGAATGGTGACATCATTGAAGTGGATGATGGGGGGATTTACCGCCGTACCAGTCCAGAAGACAACACTGGGGATTGGTTTTCCCTCAATGGCAATTTGCAGGTTACTGAACAGCACGATATTGCCTACGATACAGTTTCTAACATTATTATCAGTGGTAACCAAGACACTGGAACAACCCAACAAACCGCATCTGGTTCCCTGATTTGGGACAGTGTTTCCACTGCTGATGGTGGCGATGTAGCAGTCGATACCACTAGTCGACCAGGTTTTTCTATCCGTTACTCCAGTTTCCAGAATTTGACTAGTTTTCGCAGGATTATCTATGATGCGAACAATAATGTTGTTTCTTTGCCCATCACGGGTGCAACGAATGCACCGATGGGACAACCCATTGTCATTACATCGCCAAACCACGGCCTTACGACTGGGGCAAGAGTTATTATCTCTGGGGTAACTGGAAACACCGCCGCTAACAACACTCCCAATATCCCCTTTTTCACGGTTACTGTCATAGACAACAATCAGTTCTCATTACAGGATACCACAGGTAACAACAACATATCGGGTAGCGGTAACTACACTGGTGGTGGTGGAATTGAGCAAGTACAGCCCGCCCGAACTCTTGTTGGTGGTGGCAATCCCTTACAGACTCAATTTACGACACCGATAGAAGTCAATAACGTTGCAGGCAGCCAGCTGGTCATTGGCGGTGCTAATTCGGTCTATGAGTCATTTAACCAAGGTAACACGATCACAGAAGTTAGACCGACAGGTCTTGGGTTGTCTAATAGGCTCAATGTAAACACAATGACTTATGGTGGTCGTCGGAATGGAGGAAATAATCCAGGTGTGCTTTACGTTGGAGGAGATGAGATTACGCCTGGAAATGTTTTAGTAAGTAACAGAATATTTGTCCGCAATACAGCAGGTGGGACATTAACAAATACTAACTATGGAGGTGGATCAGTTCGAGATATCGTACTCGATAGCGACGACTGGATGACGGGTTTTGCCATTGATAATGACCAGGTATTTCAGACCACTGATGGAAATAACTGGATAGATATCACAGGTAACCTACAAGAATTCGCCACCAACTTAGGCTTGGAGGCGGCGGATTTAAACTTGCAATCAATTGAATTCATTCCTGGTTCTTCTGGTGTGGACGGAATTGTCGTCGGCACTAATTTCGGCATCTTTTCAGCAATTAGTAATGATTTCACCGATTGGTTAAAGTTAGGAACAGATTTACCCAATGTCCCCGTTTGGGATATGGACTATGATCCACAAGATGACCTGTTAGTAGCAGGCACCTTAGGACGTGGTGCATGGACCCTATCTAATGCAAGTGTGGAGATAACTCTCGGTGTCACCAAAATCGGCACCTCTAACGATGATAAATTGAGAGGCACTTTACGCAATGACATCCTCAAAGGTCTAGATGGTGAAGATATTTTAAAAGGTCTAGCTGGTGATGACCTCCTTGATGGTGGCGATGGTGATGATAAATTATTCGCTGGTGATGGCAATGATACCCTGCTTGGTGGCGATGGTGAGGATAGACTCTTCGGTGAAGCAGGTAACGACAAACTTGATGGTGGCGATGATGATGATACCTTAATCGGTGGAAATGGTGATGATACCTTAATCGGTGGTGATGGTGATGATACTCTGCTTGGTGAAGCAGGTAACGACAAACTTGATGGTAGCAAAGATGATGATAAATTATCCGCTGGTGATGGTAATGATACCTTAATCGGTGGTGAAGGTGATGATACCCTGCTTGGTGAAGCAGGTAACGACAAACTTAATGGTGGTGAAGATGATGATAAATTATCCGCTGGTGATGGTGATGATACCTTAATCGGTGGTGATGGTGATGATACTCTGCTTGGTGAAGCAGGTAACGACAAACTTGATGGTGGTGAAGATAGTGATAAATTATCCGCTGGTGATGGTGATGATACCTTAATCGGTGGTGATGGTGATGATAAGTTATTCGGTGGTCAAGGTCAGGATCAACTGTTTGGAGATGCAGGTGATGACCTCCTCTATGGTGGTACTGGGGATAACACCATGACTGGTGGCGCTGATAATGACATTTTTGTCTTGTCTACTGAAGGCAAGAACAATATTATTGACTTCCAAGATGGTCAAGATTTGTTGGGCTTAACTGGTGGGTTAACTTTTGAGTCTCTGTCTATCTTTGGACAAAACAACGGCACCTTTATTAACACTAGTAACAATCAACCATTAGCTTTCTTGGCTAACGTGAATCCCAATCTGCTTACGGCAGATGACTTTATCACAGTAGAAACTCACATCTATTAAACCTGAGTTCGGGATAAGCTGAAACCCTCATTACACCGTTGCTTGATTCTGGGATATGTCAACGTATTTGCCTCGTTTGAACTATTCAAGGTTAAATAAACCTTCTTAACACATATCTTGCACCTTCTCAATAATGGTAAGGTGGGCAATGCCCACCCTACGAAATAATACGGGTTACAGGCAATAATTTTCGCAATAATCATGTGGTGCAAGATGTGAATTAACCCGAACTGAGGTTACGTATATTTCTCACGTTAATTTTAACTCCTAACACCGAACTCAGGTTATTAAGGGAATTCCAAACAATAAATTATCCTTACGGGGCACGGCATCAGTAAGATTGTGAGCTATGGGAGAATATTGTGTATGCCGTGCCCTTTCACTGATTGGCTAGAGGTAACAACAAACGACTAAGGATTCGATGATCTGGTAATTGACTAATTTGTAATTCTCCTCCCATCTTTTGAACTAATTGTTGACAAACAACTAAATTAAACCCTATAGGTTGAGAAATATAGTCATAATGACTAATATTTTTAGATTGATTGCGAGCTAAATTTTTTAATAATTGTAAGTCAATATTTCCCAGATCTGTAATTGATATTTCTAGATTACTTTCATCTAAACGACGACACCAGATGTCAATTCTTCCTCCAATATTAGAGCGTTCACAAGCAGCAAGCAAAACTTGATAAATCACCAATTCTATTTTGAGAATATCACCAGCGATCGCTAATGAAGATTGAGAACGATGAGAAGAACGAGTGCCACCATTTCCTTCATTTGGTTGCGAACCTAAACCATGTACTCCTACCCAAAGTTTTTGCTTTTGCAGTAAATTATCAACTCTCTCTAGGGTTCGTTTTAATAAAGTAGCAACGGGTATTTTTTCATTACTGATATTTAACTGCCACTGTTCGGTGTTAAGTAATTCAGTCAAATGAGGAGTAACATAATCTAATTGTCTAATGATTGGTTGATAGCGGATATTTGCATATTCATTTTCAGGAGCATCTTTGATGTGATCTAATAGGGTAGATACGTTTCTTTGCACATCTGATAAATATTGATGTTTGTACCAATTTAATTGTTGTAGCTCATCAGTTTGAGACTGAAGCATTTGAGTAGTGTGTAGCCATCGTCTTGACCAAGCTAATTGACTAACTAAAACCTGTACAGCTTCTATTCCTACTTCTGACCACTGACGCTGGGAATGGTCTGCAATTAATATTACCGCATTTACTTTCTCTTCTGGGGTAGTACGGACTGGAAACAGTAAAATTTGATTAATACCATCACCAATTAGCCATTTCTTGCTCTCCTCAGGAATATCATCAATACAGAAACTCAGATAACTCTCTGTGACTAATGCCCATTGAATGAGAGCTTCTGTTGCAATATTAATAGGGATACTTGTATCAATTTTGTAATTTTCTTCAGTTATTATACTATGAACAACTGTTGCAACTAGCTCTCCTGGTTTCCAGGATAGTAAAGTGACTAGAGGAGCTTTGATAGTGGAAGCAATTCGTTCCAGAGTGCTTTGTTCAAGATAGTTTTCTTCTATCTGAGTATGGGGATTTTGGGAAGTTTCCAGTAGATTGAGAGATTCTTGAAAACTATGTAAAATATTTTGTTGTTGTTCATGTTGGGTGTGCAACTGTAACTGACGGACAATTACCCCAATCTGTTGGGCGATGACCAAAAGTAGTTCTTGCTCTTGGACGCTCCAAGAACGGTGAGA
The DNA here is from genome assembly GCA_030066045.1 of Calothrix sp. MO_167.B12. GTDB lineage: Bacteria > Cyanobacteriota > Cyanobacteriia > Cyanobacteriales > Nostocaceae > Calothrix_A. Next base: position 2,035 of record JASJCJ010000094.1, on the reverse strand, counting down.
TTCGCCAACAACAATCAAAACAGCATCAGGCTTATGACCCTGACGACAATTACTGATAAGTAGCGATCGCGCTCCAGCATTTAGTAGGTTATCACGCCAATTATAAAACCGTAAATCCTCCTCTAAATTTTCAATACTAATGGTTGTGGTAGCTCTGTGTAATAAATGACCATCAACTTCTTTGAGTGCCTCCAACCCGAATCTCAAGGGATAACGGTTATGGGACTGATTTTGGTATAAAAACTGATAATTATTATCTTCTTGGTTATACTGCAATAATAAAAACCGGCTAGCTGTCAATCTTTCTAGAACTTTAACAGCACAACTACGTAATATTACTTCTAGTTCTTGATGGCTGTATACAGCTTGAGCTATTTGACTAGTTAACTCAGCATCTGCTTGAATTTTTTGGATAGAGGTTTCTATGGTATCTAAAGGTGAAACTAAGGAAATTAATCCCGCCGCCCCCTTGACAAAACTTTGTTCTGCTTCAGTCCAGTTGCGAGATTGATGATTTTCCAACGCCAAAAAACCGAGCAAGTCTTTTTGCCAAATAATGGGTGCAGCCAATACACTCCGAGCCTTCAAACGTTTGAGTAGCTGTTTAGTAAAACTGCTTTTGACAGAACTATTGTTGTCTCCCATCCAGACAACTTGATTCACTGCTAAAGCATAATAAAAATCACTCAACTCATCCAGTTTAATTCCCCCCAAAACAGGCTGAGTTTGATGAAAACCAACTTTCCCTGGTTGATTACTTACCCGCAACCAAAAATAACGATGTTGCCTGTCAAACCAATAAATATTAGTGCGACTAGGGTTAATTAATTGATGGGTAGTATATACAACACTTTCTAGCCTTTCTGACAAATTTTCGAGGGTTTGTAAACCTTCTAGGAGTTGCAATAATGATTTTTCTGGACGTTTATTCTGCTGATATTGCCATTCCATTTCATGCTGATACAGCAGTACTGCCAACTCACCCATTACCATCATTAATTTGGCTTTAGTCTCACTTCCCAGCAAGTAGCCCCAGCGTTGGCTACCCAGTAGTGCGACTCCCAAACAACTTCCTTTATGGCGCAGTGGCAAAATCATTGCCCCTTGAATTTTGTGCTTTTGTGCCAATTCTTGCCATTTATGGGCGCGGGTTTCTGAGCGTAAATCGGCTACACCCACAGCACGTTGTTCGATGACTACTTGCTCTAATAAAGTCCCAGGATCGAGTAAGACTCTTTGTTTTGCAAAATTGCGATCACCATTAGGAAGAATACCATCTTTACCAATCAAGGTATGATTGAGGCTATGGTAGACAGCAATCCAAATGAAATTATAATCATATTCTTGTTGGAGATATGCAATTGTTGTGGCAATCAAAACCTCAAGATTATCTCCGTCTCTCAAATTTTGGAGAAAACTCTCAAGAGAAGTTAACGGATGTTGTTCGGCGGCTTTAGTTTTTTGTTGCTGCGCCATCTGATGACCTAATGGTTGAAAGTAGCTGGTTATTATTTAACATTCCCACACCTAAGCTTAAAGTCTTAAGTGATTAAACTGATCTATCTGCTAATTATGTAGTAAAAATAATTACCCAATAATATGAAGCTGGTGCGATCGAATCAGCCTTTAACAGCAACGCTTTTGAGACCATCTCAAATATTAAATCTTGTCTGGCGGGAGAGTAGATGTAAGACGGGTTCTCTTGCTGTCTACGCTCTTTTTCCCAGAATCCCACGAATTCTATTCGTGGGAGTATGTAAATATAGCGGTTTTCATTTGGGTGCAATACAGTCGCTTACCTCACTCCTTCCCCTCTCCTTATTAAGGAGAGGGGTATCTAGAGGACGAGGTAAGGTAAAATTTGTATTCTACTCAACCGAAAATAGCTATAAATAATTTATCTATACTCAAGCGGGGTTTAAAATCCCATCCCCTACGGGTTGTTTGTTTTGTGTTGGGGTTTAAATCCCCATTACAAAACGTAATTACGAATTACGAATTACGAATTACGAATTGTTTAATCAATGCATCCCCA
>JASJCJ010000317.1 GCA_030066045.1 Calothrix sp. MO_167.B12 | reverse complement strand
TTCAATTTCTCCCAAATCCAAGCTATCAAAATCAACAAAATTCTCACTTACCATAAGAGATTGCATCTGATGCTTATATCTAGCATCCATTGCATTAACATAATCTTGGGCAATTTTTCGAGGGTCATTGGCAATATCTTTCAGTGACTCCAAACGCTTTTCTAACAATGGAAGTACATCATTTTTAACCCCTTGAGGAAAGGAATTCCAAAATTGAGCACCTGTAGAAGTAATTCCGTAATAAGCATCAGTTTTATTTCCAATACCCATCGTCATTATGTATTCCCCCGGTTGAAGAGGAGCGAGAGAGTGAGGAATAGGGGGAGTGGGAAGAGCAGCGCGTTGCGGGGGTTCCCCCCGTTGTAGCGACTGCGGGGAGTTTAGAGGTAAGGAATATTCATCAACTGCATTATCTGTTTTTCTCTGCCCATCTTTCCCTCGTTCTCCCACTTCCTCGCTTTCTCGCTCCCCCACAACTCTTCCCTTAAGTTGGTCGGTGGAAATAATCAAATCATAGCCATTTCCTATATGGCTTAAATCTCGTGGTGTGAATGTGCCTTTTCCCAATTGCCAAGTTTTAATAGGTGGTTGATTTTCATCATTGACATCTAATCCAGCACGTCTTTCTTTAATACCAAAGCGGGTTTGAAATGGTGTTGCTTCTTGATTTCCTAATGATGTATGAAGCCTAATATCAATTTTGCCATCACCATCGCCGACTAATGCGATTGCTTCAGAGTTTGATATTACCCCACCATTGTCTCCGGTTTTTGCATCGACTACCAACACTCGTAAGTTTTCCCGCTCCGAGAAACTTTTACAGGGTGTGAACAAATTAGAACCGTATGCAGCACCAAAATGAGGTTGGTTAAATAGCTTTTCTCGCAACCTTTCATCCATAAAATAGAAGCGGCTATTGGCTGCAAACTCTAACCGTAATCCTTGAGATGTGAACTGTTTGAGGTCTTGTTCTGTTATCAGTCCCTGATATACTACCCCTAATTTAAATGTGGCATTAGGAGCGAAATATTCTGCCAAACAGTGTTCTATTTTCTCTGTAATTGGCTCTCCATTTGCAACGATTGGTTTACCCGTTTTGGTACAGAAATGTTCGAGGGTAATTGCCATAATGTACATTCATAATGTCATCTCCCAATTTATTGATTGGTAAGTTGAGACATAGTAAGCCTTTAGTCAACAATTTATCTATCACTAAAGACGTAAAATGTAATTTATTGGGCTGATATTGCTATGATTAATGACCGACTGCGTCGGAAGGAAGAGGGAAGAGGGAAGAAGTAAGAAGTGTAGTGATATGGGTTGCAGAGTAATCCTTCTTTCTTCCAACCAAAAAGGATACAAGCCCCTCAATTTATTAATGGAGTCCCTTCTTCCTTCTTCCTCCCTACTTCTTCCTTCGTTAAAATTAGTATATTTGTAATTTTTGAGGCAAATAAGTTATGGATAGAGTCAAACAAATCGTATTACAACCTTCCATTTGGGATGTAGATAATTTAGGAGACTTGGTTGCAGAAGGTGCGCTACATAGCGACGATTTATCATTACGTGCTGTTGCAGAAACTCAAAGGGAAGAATACCTACGTTTATCGAAGGAATGGGACAAACAGATGGAAGATTATTGGAACTCTGTTGACTGGAAAGAACTCAAAGCCCAGTCAGAATTAATCACGGAAGAAGAGGAAATTTTTTGAAAAAGTAGACAGACTTCCACTTAGGAATCTGTCTATATATATTTATTTATTTATTTTGATGGAATTTGGTTAGTTAGCAGCTACTTTACTTGTTGATGTGTTTGCTATTTCATTCAAAATCCTTGCTACTTGTTGTGGTTGTGTTTTTAACTTGGTTTGGATTTGTGTTCTCAAAACTGCTAACTTTTGATATTTACCGTTAATCTTATCTCCAATTCCCAACCGTCGCGCAGCAGTACGAATGCGAGATTGTGGTAAATTGCGTATCAGTTGTTCAAATGAATCTGTATCAATGCTATTGTCCTGTGTCGTATTTATATTTGCAACTTTAGTTAATGGTTTCAGATTGGGAAGTGTGCCATTCGTTTCTGTGTTTGAATTGAAGGATAAGAAATTTGATTCGTTCGATTTGTAACACCATAAATTTATTAAACCTGCACAGAAATCGAAGAACATTAAGATTGCAAGAGCAAATATTAAACCAATGATGAGAACGTTCAAAACTATTTGAGTATTTTCCATTTTTCATATCTCCTATGTCCAGCTTGAAGCGGATGCTGGTATTTCATAGTCTTCTCCCCGTGAGGGGCATCACAAATTTCTATACCAGAGCTAAATTCCAACGATTTATCCTGGTTGACTACTAGTACCAATATTATGTGGAAATCAAAATAAACTACCACCTGTAATACCATTGCTGGTATTCTAAAAGCGACAAAACCTTACTTTAACCAAACCAACTTAAAAATTCACATTATTTGAAAATCATGAAAAAAAAGATAGAACAATTACTGCGTCAAGCATTAATCAATAATGGGAAGATGGAATATGCATTGTTTGAGTATGAGTTAAAAGAACATATTGACTATTGGTATAAAGGGTTAAAGAGAGACAAGGAAGAGTTGGTATTTATCGTCACCGAAAATAGAGGTCATGTAGCAATGCTATTAATCACTAAAGATAAAGAAATTTATGTAAATGAAGATGCGAGAGAATTCCTTGCTCAAGAATGGGAAGGAGAGGTTTATAAAAAGAATATGAAAAGACTAATTCCAATGATAGCTGAAGATTTAACAAATGATATTCTCGCTGTAAATGGAGTCAAAGTTGCACCATCTTATATTGATAATATCTTCTCTCAAAGGTCAAAAAATAAAAAAATTATTAGCAGTTTAGAGAAAATGATCAAGTCTTATCAAGAGAAAAATAAAGGATTATTGTCAGATAAAAATTCATATTAGTGAATTGATACTATGCAATATTTTAGCTTCATTTAACGTAATATTTAGTTTATCAAGTTAATTTTACTGCGTTTATTCGTAAGGGGACTTATTAATCGAAAATATTCTGTTTCTAGGGGATTAATTATCCGAAAATACAGTCGAAATGAACCATCTCCATATTGCTTTAAATCTTTTTCGTCAAAGATAATTTCCTGTTGTTGTAACCATTGAGTAACACTTGTATGAAACTCAGCTAGAAATAATGCAGGGAAGTAAATCCTTCCCGTCTTCTCTCCTGTATATTGATGGGTTAATATTTGAAATTGTGGTTCTTTCAATACTTCTGCCATAATTTTTGTCCCAAATCATCTCTTTATTTCTCTTGCCGTAAGGCTAATAATTTAGAAAGGCAGGATGAGATTGTTCTCTACTTTCATTCCTGCCCAAACTCAATTAATTTGAAGTTGATTCGAGATACTTGAGAAAATTCGATATTTTCCAATTTAATCCATGTACTTTGTCAGCAATATTTGGTTTGGATGATTTTCCGTCACATAACAAACAAGTTTCGCACTGGATGCGTTCATCTTCTGTGTGTCGGCAAAGTATTTCGTTATCGCTCAATAGAGTATCGGGAGCAATGATTCTAAAGGTTCTCCACCCCTGATTTTGTGCTTCAAAGCTCTCTGATATACTATGCACAGAAGCCATCAAATACTGCTTCCACAAGCTATTTGCTTCCCGCCAATTATGGGTGTATCCCGTGTATTTTTCAGATGCTGAAATAAGGGGCTCCCATACTTTTAATGGTACTGCTGTAGGGTCACCGTAAGAACCAAGTCTAATTGGATAACTATATCTTCTGAGAACTTCAATTTCATTATTGCAAAGTTTTGGATAGCCTCCTGATTTATATTTTCTGTAGATGTTATTGATGGGAAGTAAATTGACATAACAACTGCCAATCTCACTCATTTTTAAGGGGCAATTACCACATATACCCGTGTCTAAACCTAATTTTGCAGCATGAGTTGGAACAAATTCTTGCTGTAATATCCAAGATTGAATCATTTGGCTTCCTGTCTTTTTATTGAAGCTTGGAAACACGAAGCCAGTCAAAATCAAAGCAATGGGAGAGCCATCAATTAATGAGTTGCCCTCCCAAGCGATATAGCTATTCTGTAGCATATTTTTAATAGTAGATGATTGAATGAAAGTTGGAGCGATCGCTTTGTTTAATTCTGATTAAAAGCACATTTTGAAGTGGGAATATGCTTCTAATGAAAATCCTCCAGTTATATGTGCTGGAGGATTAGACTATTTGGATTATCTCTGGTTGAATTAGTAGTGGGTATCTTCTGCAATTACTTCAGAGTGATTATCTACTCGAACGCGCTCTGCATATTCTTGTCTGCGTTGCCAGGATATTTGGTTTTGGGCTATCAAATCTTCAAGGCTTTTACCGAATTTGCGGTTAGCATATTCTAGTAATTGTTCTAGGGTAAATCGCTTTTCTTCAACTTGCCCAAAATCACTAGCAAAACGTTCTTTGAATTCGTCCCAGCTAAATGTATTTTTGAAGGTACGCTTGGCAACTAACCCACAGAGAGAACGGATAGAGTAGTAGACTTTTGAGTATACTCTTTCTGAGTAATCGCTAACAGCATATTCGCCTAAAATAGAGGTATCAATGGTTTGTAAATTAGTCGTTGATTGTTTGCGTGTAGCCATAATTGGACTCACCTTTAATTCTTCATTTCTCTCCAGGCGTTAGCCCTTTCAAAACCAGGCGGTATCGTCGCAATCTGCGAACAAGTCTGCTCTTTCTCGATAATTTTGATACTCAATTTCCAATTGTTGCAAATCTGTATCCGACATCAAATTTTGCAATTCCTGTACTATTTCTCGAACATGGGTTTCTTCACTAATACCTGAGTAGTAAGTTCTGATGAATTTGTCAGCTTTTGTCATGAATTGTTCGAGGTTAGTGACAAATGTTTGCTCTTTTTTAATTGCTTGAATCATGATTATTTTCCCAGTATTTATCTGTATGAGGCGGATTAGTATTCACTTGGGAGCATGAGAATTCTTTCTATCAAATACAACTTGATGTGACTGAGGGGAAAATCTGTATACTCGATTTCCTGGCGTAGTACTTCTTGATTTGTATCCCATTCACAAATCAAAGTTCCGGATTGATTTTTAACTCGTAAATGCCAGATTTGAAATTCTCGTAATTTGGGATTGGAGAGGAATTGTTTCGTTTGATAAGAGAAAATTGCATCCAATAACCAATAGCAATTTGTTTCGTCGGCAAGGTGTTTGATACCTTCTGTATATTTACAGCCGAGCCAATGTTTGTAGAGAGTAGTTGAACCGATAAATTTTTGCAGCTCTACCGTTATTTGTTGTGAAGTTTTCACGGCTTATATTCCTACTTTGATAATCTTCACAACTTCTCAGGCGTGAGCCGTACAATATAGATTAGCTTTGTAAAAAATGAATTTTATGTATAAAAAATATCTGAAGCAATGTACATCTATTATTGTTAGCAGTATCCTCAGCATCACAATCATCAATTCTCATAGTTCAGCCTTTACATCAATTCCTGATAAAAATACTGATTCCCAATACCAGAGAGTCACTAATATCAAACAACTGAAGAATGAAGCATCACAACCACAAAATTCATCACCATACAAAAAAATTCAAGTTGCTCCTGGTCCGTGGAAGATAAATCGTTCCGTAGCAATCAGTCGGGATGGGCAAATAATTGTGAGCGGTGATGATGAAGGAGAAGTACAGTTTTGGTCGCCAGATACGGGAAAGTTAATCCGTACTTTATCCGGACATTCTAATTGGGTTTAGTCCATTGCTATCAGTCCAGATGATAAAACTATTGCTAGTGGCAGTGTGGACGGTACAATTAAACTTTGGCATCGCAATGGTGAATTAAAAAGTACTTTCACAAACCCCAAACCAGTATATTCACTCCTTTGGAGTCCTGACGGTAAAATACTTGCAAGTGGGGATGGTGATGGTAGAGTTACACTTTGGAACCGGGATGGGAAATTAATTCGTTCTATAGAGTTGTCGGGAAATAAAATATGAGTAAGAAAATGCTGGTCTAGAGTTGAAGTTTTATTAAGCAGCCATTAAGTAAAAATTCCATAATCCTGTCGCGGTCAGCATCAAGCGATCGTCAAAGTTTTCAATTCGATTG
>JASJCJ010000093.1 GCA_030066045.1 Calothrix sp. MO_167.B12 | reverse complement strand
GAATTTTAGGTTTAAAATTCTTGCATCTCTAATTTTTTTTGATCAAAAGAATAGAAAAAAAGAGGCACCGAACTATTGCCTATTGCCTATTCCCTATTCCCTACCCCCACCAAGGGACTTTTTCAGCAAGCCCTATTTAGTTAATTCGGGCAGAGGATGAACAGATCCCCGACTTCTTTTAAGAAGTCGGGGATCTAAGAGGATCTAAACACCCGCAATCAATTTCTGACAAAATTAATCGGACAAAGCACTAATTTTATTTGAGACACTCAGCAATTGTAGATGCCATGCCCCTACTTCTACACTCCTTCTTTTGACTTGAAAACTCCTCCACTCGTCTCCGGTTCTGGTTCCGGGAGGGCTAATTCTTGCTCTTGGGGAAGATTGCGCTTGGAAAAGCCCCAAGTTAAGATCACAGCGATCGCTGTTACCATAATCCATTGTGGTGGTACAAATGCATCATTCACCACTTTCAGCAACAATCGCAAACCCACAAAAGCCACGGTGATATAACCAGCATCTTCTAGGTTCTCAAACTCATCTAACCAGCGGATAAACAAACCAGCCATAAACCGCAGAGTCAAAACACCAATGCTAGTCCCAGCAATCACCAACCATTTTTCATCGGAAACTGCAATTGCGGTGGTAACACTATCTAAGGAAAATGCTAAATCCGTTAGGGCAATAACTGGTATTACTTGTAACAGAGAACTAAAGCGAGGTCCGTGGTGGTGATGTCCGTTAGTGACTTCTTCCTCCGAGGTAAAGTGTTGAAATACCAGCCATAGTAGGTAAGCTGCTCCAATTAACTCGAATTGCCAGAACTTTTCCACCCAAGTGGCAGTCAGTAACAGGGTAATTCGCAATACATAGGCAACTACCAAACCTAAATTCAGTGCTTGTTGTTCTAATTTTTTATTATCTAATCCTTGAGCGATCGCAGCCAGAGCGATCGCATTATCTGCAGACAGTACCGCTTCTAAAAAAATCAGAATTAACAGTACTATAGGAGCTTCAATACTAAACTGAAAATGCAGGTACTCGAAAATTTTATCTAGCATTCGGGTTTCTCAAGCAGCGCATACTTAAAGTGACAGGAACAGGGGATTTAAGATAAAAACCAATAAATTAACACTCTTATCCAGCTTAACGCGTTGCCGAACAATTCTGTTCATGTTCAGGTTTTGTGAGGTTGGATGGCTTGGCTGCAACTGATGAGCAATACAAATACAATCTAGTACTCCACCACATTAGTTTCGATAGGTAAATAATTGTGGTGGGAGCGTCTCGCTCCCTGGTGTAATTGTAGTGGGAGCGTCTCGCTCCCTGGTGTAAAGAAGCGGGCAAGATGCCCGCACTACAGCAGCTCTTCAAAATTAATAGGACAAAATACTAGGAGCCTTTACGGGAATACACTCCCAATTCCTGTTGCTTTGTTAAATTTCCTAGAACAATCCGGAGTTCAGTATTCTGGATTTGAAGGCATACCTAACGGTAACTAGAAATTTTAGGACATAATTATAATTAGAATGGCGAAAAAAACGGAATATCAATCAATGACGTAGCCTGTATGTCAAAAAGACTCACTGTACTTGATGTTCTGTGTTCCTTGTTACCCATTTTATATCTTTACTAGTAAGTAACTGTGTCAAATTAAATATGAAACCTCACCCCGCCTGTGAGTTTTAGTCTTACAAATCATGCCTACCTAACTTGAAAATAAGGAGTGAAGGAGGGAAGGATTGAAGGAGTGAAGGAGTGAAGGAGTGAATGAGTAGGGGCGGGGAAACCCCGCCCAGAGTAAGGAGATTATTTTCATGCTTGGTTGTGGGATTTTCCCCTGGGGGACTCACTTGAAAATATATTTTCATTGGTACTGGTGCACGCAGTTCATGATGGCTACTTAACTATGGCTGTACCACACCAACGAACATCCATCAAATGGGATTCCTATAGTTTGATAGCAATAGAAAATATTGAAATTATTCAACAGTTTGGCGAGCCTGACTAATTTAGTAAAGATATTATGCTGTTGATTTCTCTGTTTTGGATACACATGAGACTGACAGAGTATAAATAGATTGACAAACTAAAGCTACACAAAACAATAAGGTAGAGGAAGTATATGGAAATTGGTATTCCTAAAGAAACAAAGGATCTGGAGTTTCGGGTTGGCTTAAGTCCTTCTAGTGTGCGAGTGCTCAAGGAAAACGGTCATGCCATTTTTGTGGAAACAAAAGCTGGGAATGGTGCTGGTTTTACAGATGATGATTATCAGAATGCGGGGGCGACAATAGTCCCTACAGCCGAAGCAGCTTGGGAGCGTGATTTAGTAATCAAAGTCAAAGAACCATTAACACCAGAATATAAATATTTGCAAAAAGGACAAATATTATTTACGTATTTACACTTAGCGGCAGATCGGAAATTAACCGAGCATTTAATTGATTGCGGGGTAACAGCGATCGCTTACGAAACTGTGGAGCAACCAGGAGCGAATAAATTACCATTGCTCACCCCCATGAGTATTATTGCTGGTCGTTTAGCAGTGCAATTTGGAGCAAGATTCCTAGAACGCCAGCAAGGCGGAAGAGGAGTGCTTTTGGGAGGTGTTCCAGGAGTAAGACCTGGTAAAGTGACAATTTTAGGTGGTGGAGTTGTGGGAACAGAAGCCGCTAAAATTGCCGTGGGTATGGGTGCTGCTGTAGAAATTTTAGATATAAATGTAGAGCGGCTAGCATATTTAGAAACCCTTTTTGGCTCCAGAGTAGAATTAATTTACAGCAACTCCACTCACATAGAAGCCAGCGTACAAGCAGCAGACTTACTAATTGGTGCAGTATTAATACCGGGACGTAGAGCACCAATATTAGTATCCCGTGAATTAGTCAAACAAATGTCTCCTGGTTCGGTAATTGTGGACGTAGCAGTAGATCAAGGTGGTTGTATTGAAACTTTACATCCCACTTCCCACACAAATCCCACCTACATTGAAGAAGGGGTAGTACATTATGGTGTTCCGAATATGCCAGGAGCCGTACCTTGGACTGCAACCCAAGCATTAAATAACAGCACTTTACCCTATGCAGTCCAGTTAGCCAACCAAGGTATGGAAGCATTGGAAAACAACCCCGCCCTAGCCAAAGGCTTAAACGTCAAGAATCATTGCTTACTCCATCCAGCAGTACAGCAGGTGTTCCCCGATCTAGTTAATTAGAAGAGATGAGGAGGGAAGGAGGGAAAGAGGGAAGGAGGGAAGGAGGGAAGGAGGGAAGGAGGGAAAGAGGGAAGGAGGGAAGGAGTGAAAGAAGGGGACAAATTTTTTTCTCATCACCCCATCAACTGTCAACTGTCAACTGTCAACCCTCAACCATCACTCCCTCACTCCCTCACTCCATCACTCCATTACTCCTAGAAATTGGAGAAGTTTTTCCGAGTTATCAAAATTACCAACAATCCGTCGTACTGGATGAGGCCAAACTCTAACTAAATTAGGAGTAGCAGATACATGATTGGCTTCAGCTTGTTCTGGATGAGTTAGAACATCAATTACCTTGAGAGTGTAAGGTTGACCTAAATGCGTTTCTAGAAGCTCGTGTAAATTTTGCAAAATGCGCTCAGTACTAGCACTATGTCCTGCCACAAACAGTCGTAGTACATATCCTTGAGTTTTTGTATGTACTTCTTGTACGACAGTTGCAGGTGGGTAATATAAAGATTCTGGTTCAGAAAGATTCATGGGTATAATTAAGTCATGGTCTTCCCAAAGTTGAGGAAACGAAGAACGATAGGTTTCTAACACCATGCGATCGCACAATCCTTCCTGCCAAGGTGCTGGCTGCCATACCAATTCTCCTGTACTGAAAATAGCATTTAATATAGCCTGGTGCTGTAGAACCCCTGGATAAGCTTCAGCAAAAGTACGTATTTTTTGAGTATGGGGATCTAACCAATGATCTATAGTCGCTGTATAACAAGGTACTAAAAAGTGAGGCGGTTCCGGTAAGTCCAGAATTTCCTGCAAGGTCATACACAAATGAGAATGCCATCGACCCTTTTTACTAGGATCGATGCAATAAATAATATCTCCACCGGGAGTAAATAAAGCGATGCCTTTAAACACCTGGGGTAGGGTTGATTGATCTGGATTTAGACGCACAAAATCAGCTCAAAAAAAAGGTAAAAGTATTCTTTTACCTTACCTAGGAAAAACCAAAAAATAAATTATCCCCAAGAAACTATTAGCCATCTGCTATTTCTCTCCTTCCCTCCCTCACTCCTTCACTCCCTCACTCCCTCACTCCTTCCCTCCTTGCCTCCCTCACTCCTTCCCTCCTTGCCTCCCTCACTCCAGGCGGGGAAACCCCGCCCCTACGGCCTCACTCCTTCACTCTCTTCCTAAACTCTTCCCCTCAAGAACTGTGCCATTTCGTTAGGAGTTGGTGACATTTCCAAAGCAGTTTCTTCTGTAATCCTACCTTCTTGGTAGAGATTGAATAAAGATTGATTCATGGTAATCATGCCATCAAAACTGGCTTGCTTCATCAATTCAGTGATTTCGTCATACTTACCATCTTTAATCCAGTCTTTAATGGCATCTGTATTGATGAGAATATCGTGGAAAGCAGCCCGTTTACCATCAGTAGTTCGACATAAACCTTGAGCAATAACTGCCACTAAAGACTCGGAAATTGCTACTCGCATAGCATCCTGCTCTTCTCCAGAATAGAGATTGAGGATACGCTCAATGGTTTTCACAGCACTGTTGGTATGCAGGGTTCCCATGACTAAGTGACCTGTTTGTGCGGCTTTGAGAGCAGTATTTACCGTTTCTTTATCCCGCATTTCCCCCACTAGAATCAGATCCGGGTCTTCCCGTAAAGCTGCTTTTAAAGCATTGTCAAACTTCCGGGTATGCATTCCCACTTCCCGTTGCTTCACCAAAGACGTTTGACTTTTGTGAACAAATTCAATCGGGTCTTCAATGGTAATAATATGCTTAGGCATCTCCTTATTGATATAGTCAATCATCGCCGCCATGGTTGTGGATTTACCTGAACCAGTGGGACCTGTCACCAAAATCAATCCTTTGTGATGATGACAAATATCTCTAAAAATTGTTGGTAATCTCAATTGCTCCATGGTCAAGATTTTCAGTGGAATCAAGCGCAGCACCATGGCGTAGCCTTTGAGAGTATCAAAAATATTGATCCGTACCCGAGCAAAATCAAACTGAGTTGCACCATCGAAATCCAGGTGTTCTTGAAACTGCTTCACCTCAACCTCATTTAACACCTCTCGCAACCAACCAACAAAGGTTTCCTTATCTGTTTCCGGATAATCTGTTGCTTCTATTTCTCCCCGATTGCGGAACCGAGGTATTTCACCCACACCTAGATGGATGTCGGAATACCCTTTGTCATAAGCATGTTTTACCAATTGCTCAAAAGTAGGGTGTAAATTTTTACTTTTCACACTTGCAGCTTGAGGAATAGGAGGTGGAGTATTTTGATGATGTTTGTTAGGAGGTGGAGAAACATTGCTTTTATTATTGCTGGTATCTCCTACCCATTCAGCTTTAGGATATTTATTCGTAGGAATTGGGTTACCCTGGGCACTACTATCTTCCTCTGGCATATCTGCTGTACTTTGTGGTTGGCGAAGTGTGGCAGAAGATGTGAGCTTTGGTGGTGGTGGTGGTAGTGGTGGTGCACTGGGTACTGGAATGGAATTTGATGCACTGGGTGATTCTGTCATAAATTTTTTTCAAAAAGTAGGAATTTGGTTATGTGAGTAATGAAAAATGGTTAGGAAAGTATGTTAACCACTCCAGAATGCTGGAAAAATAATCATGACTTAATCAGCAATCAATGTTATTTCTCCAGCAATTGAGTCAATAGATGTATTGCAGAAGTGAGAGAAAAGGTTAAGGAAAAAGTGAAAATCCTTTACCTTTAAACTTTTCTTATTTCTCTGCTTGCAAAAAAATAGTAACTATTAAGGAAGTTACTAATGCCATCCGAACCTAGATGACTATATTTTTTATTTTTACCTGTAAATATTGGTACCTTTGTGTGAGTAATTTACAAGGCGCGAAGCATAGATCATGGAACTATATTGCTTGCTATTCAAATATTTAACACATTAATACCCTTTTATGTATTCAGTATTAACACTTATTAATAAAGTCTTTTTTGTAACTTTAAATATAAAGTGCTAATACGTATACAGATGTATTTTTTGATATTTAAAATAGTTTGTAATGCCATAGGGGTGAATTAACACTGCTTACATAAATTGAACTGAAGCAACTTGGGCTAAGTTAAGTAATTTGTAGTTAGCCATTTGCAGGTTATTAACATGACAACTATGTTTTACAATCTATTGAGCAATGGATATTTGACTGGTATTTTATTTTATTGATACACAAATCCCTTATAGCTCAATGAAGACAATATATACTGCGACACATCTCATCTGTCTAATCTTGGCTACTGCCTGGGTAACAGTTAATATTTAGCTATTGATATAATTTAATGCATTATTTTTTTTAATACTCCAAATTAATAAATTATATAAAAATATACTTTTTTTATTTCAATATAGATAAGAGCATAAGCCTCATAACATCTTTCAATATACACTTTAGCTCTTTAGAATCAAAACTGATATTGATATTATATTACAGGTTGTATCAGTGAAAATACGTATGCAAGTAAAAAAGTATCAGTGAATACATTGTAAATGGACAAGATTTAGTGTATATTATTTTTGGTGTGTAATATGAATAACACCTCTACCATAAGCAGATGCTCTGACTCCACTTAGATGTAGTCTGCTATATCACGTATAAAAACTTTCCTGATGACCTCAGTCCCTGGGTGTATATATATTAAGCTAAATATTAAACCAATAGTTTAGTTGACACAAAACATAATTATTATTGGTTAATGGGATTAATCTACCGAGGGTTGTTTGTCTACTCATTTAAGTTATCAAGACATTTACTACTAAGCTAGTTCTGATATAGAAAAATTTATCTATTCAAAATCAATATTGATTTAATATTATGATGATCAGTTTTTCTATATTTGAATAAAATGTCAATAATCCAGTACTCTCTAAGCTCGTATTTGTGATGTCAAATATTAACTGTTTTGAGCTAACATTAAAAGGAACAAAAACAAAATTCATTCGTCTTTAGCCGAAGTGTCTGTTCAGGGGGAAATGAAATGAAAAGAATTAGTGCATTGGTGCACATTAAGAATATTTTTCCCTTGTTCCATTTGTTGTAGTTCTAGTTATGTCAAGCTTGCTGGCTAGCTTTAGCTGATTTGAATTAAATATATAACTCTTAATGGAGACGGGCTTCGATGGTCCATTTGATCTCAGTCCCTCCAAACGAACCTTCTAATTCCTCTCTAATTAGATTTGAGGATACAGGTGGGTCTGAAAAGTCAGACTCTTGGGGGCTAGGTCGTTAACTATGACTTAAGCAATGAAGGAGGTCGAAATTATATGCAGAAAAGGTGTGACCGAAATAGGAAACGTTCTAAACGGCGAGCAATATATTGTCCGATTCATAGGTGCTATCTCGATAGTGTTAGCCCAAAATATTCATTGTTTGCAGACAATGTCCAGCAATTGAGGCAGCGCGGCATAGGTCGTCAGAAGGCTCGTGTTTTAATGGCAGCGAAGACCACAGTCTCCCTTCAAGGTGAATGGTTAGAAGCATTTTGGTGCGATCGCTGTCAAAAAACGGAATGGTATCATGTCAGAAAAACCGGCGAACGTAGTTACCAGTTATCAGTAGCACCTGCGGCAATATGGCAACGAGCCACAGGGGCAATAGATCCTAGAGGAAATCCTTCTGTGGGAGAGTTTACCCTCAAACAGTCACGGAAGCTTAATTATAATAGCAGCAAGTCTTCACATTTTTACGGCTAACTTATACTTGTTGTAGTGGCAAAAGCATAAAAAATCAGCCGGAGTATCTCACATCATGGATCCTAAAGAGCATTTAGAAGAAATTGACTTTCAAAAGTACTGGCTTGTTCTCCAACGACGTTGGCTACCAGCCACAGGTGTTTTGAGCGTAGTTGTTGGTTTCTCATCCTTCCTAGCGTTTTCTGGACAACCTGGGTACTTAGCAGAAAGTACTATATTAGTTGAGACAAATAAAACCCCCTCTTTAACAGGTTTAGAAGATGCTAGAGGAAAACTAGAGTCATTAGCTAGCAACAATAGCCCTCTAGACACTCAAGCAAGAATTATCACATCAGTTCCAGTTCTGGAAGAAACCATCACAGCTCTTGACCTCAAAGATGGTGAAGGTGAGTTATTAAAAGTCAAGGATTTTCGCGAACTACTTGGAGTCAGCACTGTTACAGGTACAGATCTGATTCAAATTTCTTATGCTGATGAAGATCCAGACCAAGCAGCAAAAGTAGTTAATAAACTTGTACAAGTATATATTAAGAATAATATTGAGTCTAACCGTGCCCAAGCAGCCTCAGCTCGCAAGTTTATCCGACAGCAATTACCCAATACAGAAGTTGCTGTTAGACAAGCAGAATCAGCACTACGTAGATTCAAAGAAAGATATAAAATTATTTCTTTACCACAAGAAGCATCAACATCGGTTAGCGCGATCGCTAAAATAGAAGAGCAGCTGACTGAAACTCAAGCTAACTTAGTCGATATAGCTGCTAGGGCACAAAAATTACAGCAAGAGATAAATATTGATTCTGGAAAAGCAGTTTCATTTGCTTCCTTGAGCCAAACCCCAGGGGTGCAAAGTGTGCTAGAAGAGCTTCAGAAAGCTGAAAGTGAACTTGCTGTAGAACAGACAAAGTTACAACCCACACACCCCACCATTGTGAATTTGCAAGAAAAGGCTGCGGTTCTCAAAGGTTTACTTGAAAAACGGATACAACAAGTCAATGGTAGTAATCAGCCGGTAAATCCAGGTAACTTACAGATTAGAGAACTACAACAAAGCCTAATTGCAGATTCTGTTCGTATTCAGTCAGAGCGTCTTGGCTTGGAGAAACGTATAGCTGCCCTGACTCAAGCTAGGCTTGCTTACAAGCAAAGAGCAAATATTCTTCCCCAACTGGAACAAACTCAACGAGAACTAGAGCGAAAATTGAAAGCCGCTCAAACGACCTATGAAGCACTATTAACTAGACTGCAAGAGATCAATGTAGCTGAAAATCAAAATATTGGTAATGCCCGCGTTGTTTCTCCGGCTCGAGTACCAGATGAGCCGATGCCTGCTAACAAAAAAATTACTATCGGGGGTGGAGCGTTAGTTGGTGCTTTATTGGGTATAATAGCAGCCTTCTCTTTAGATTTGACGGATAGGTCTTTGAAGACTGTAAAAGAAACCAGAGAATTATTCCAGTACACCTTACTGGGAGTGATTCCGGCATTGAATGGTTATGGCAAAAAGAAGAAATCTGTAAAATCTGGAGATGTATCTACTCCCAAAGTTATCGGTAGAGATTTACCGCAATTCCCTGTAGGCGATGCGTACCAGATATTACAAGCAAATCTGAAATTTCTTTCTGATACGCCACTAAAAGCGATCGCGGTTACCAGTTCTGTCCCTAGGGAAGGGAAATCTTCTATTTCCGCTAACTTAGCTACGGCTATGGCGCAAGTAGGTCGTCGAGTACTGTTAGTTGATGCAGATATGCGTCGTCCTACCCAGCATCATATTTGGCAACTAACTAATGCTACGGGTTTGAGCAATATGATTGTTGACCAACTGAATTTGGAGACAGTGGTACAAACAGTTATGCCTAACCTAGATATATTAACCTCTGGAGTCATACCTCCTAATCCTGTAGCCTTATTGGATTCCCAGAGGATGTCTGCATTAATAAATAGTTTTAAAGCAGAGTATGATGTCGTAATTTTTGATACTCCTCCCTTAGCAGGGACGGCAGATACTGGGGTTTTAGGCAAGTTGACTGATGGTATTTTACTTGTGGCTCGTCCAGGAGTAGCTGACTGGAATAGTGCCAGCGCTGCTAAGGAGTTTTTGAATCAATCAGGGCAGAACGTCTTGGGTATGGTGGTTAATGATGTGAATGTGAAGCGCGAGCCGGAGGGATATTTTTATTATAAGGAAGAGTCAGTAGAGGCAACTGAAGTATCTCAAAGTTCTGTAGGCGTAATGGGAAATCGATGAGGGTTTTTTGGTAGGCGATTTGTCTCATACCAAATCGCCTGACTTCGTCATTTAATTCTTATTAACATCTTGCACCAAAGTATGAATAATGATTTTTTATGTTCTTAATAAACCTATATTTTTATCAGCAACAGGAAAAATTAGGTTTTTTAGCCTGCATAGGCAGGCTTTGTTGGGAGCATCCCAATTTTTTTATGCAATACCCTGGAAGGGTATCGCTACACGGACATTAGATAGACACCTCCGTGGGCTATAAACCCTCTTAGTCCGCGCAGGCGGGCTTGGTTCGTATAGCCCCAGGCTTTAGCCTGAGGGCTTTTTGAAAAAATGGGATGCTCCCGCTTTGTTTGTATAACCTCATCCTTCTAAGGTGCAGGTGCAAGATATGAACTTACAGTAGTCCCAACCATAATGTATACTTTGATGCGAATTAATCGACTTTCAGTTAACTTAAAAAGTAAATAGCAAGCTTCATGATCAAATATTTCTCCAAAGTTTGGTATATCCTCAAAGGCTCGAGAAAAAATCTTCCTTGGCTCTCACTGACATTCGTTTTATCATCCCTATTAGAAGCTATAGGTATCGGACTTATAGGACCATTCTTAAGCTTAGCTTCTAACCCAGAATCAATAAATAAAATTCCTATTTTAAATTGGGTTTATATGCAGTTTAATCTGCAATCTACTAGTGAATTCATTCCCATACTAGGTCTAATTATTGCTGCATTTTTTTGTATCAAATCTGTATTATACTTTCTTGCTAAAAAATACATTATACAGTTTAGTTTTACCTTGCAAGCAAAATTATCATCAAGATTACTTAGTACTTATCTAGCTGTACCATATACATTTTTTCTACGCAAAAACACGGCAACATTAATCAAAAATATGACTAGTGAAGCCATGAGAATTAATCATTTTTGTGTGCAGCCTATTCTAGGTGCAATTGCAAATATGACGGTTGTTTGTATCCTGTTATTACTGCTTGCTCAAACAGATTTAATTCTCCTGGTAATGATTTTAGCAATTATGTTACCTACGTTTTTACTGTTTTATACATTTAAAAATAAGTTCAAAATATGGGGTCAGGCATTATCGGAATCTAATCAAGAGATAATTCGTATTGTCAATCATGGTTTAGGAAGCTTCAAAGAAACTCGAGTGATTGGCTGTGAAGCTTATTTTCACAATCAAATGGAGCAGCAAGTTCAAAAATTTTCAACTGCATCAACTAGATTTCATAGTTCTAATATTTTGCCGCGTATTTTAATTGAGACTTGTTTGCTTATATTTGTAGTTCTATTTATATCTATTTCTCAAATATTTTTCCAGCATAACATCCAAGACATTACAGCAGTGATGGCTGTATTTGCAGTTGCTTCAATGCGATTGATACCAGCAGCCAGTCAAACCGTACAAGCAATGGGTCAGCTACAAAATAGTAGTTATTCTGTAGACAAAATTTACTTAGATTTGAAGGAAATAGAAAATAAAGAGATAACAAAAAGCGTCAAATTTTTATCAGATTCCAATGCTGGTGGTTTAAATAGGGATCAATTATCTAAAAGTCACACCATAGCTTTTGAAAATCAAATTGAATTGAGTAATGTAGTTTACTACTATCCTGGAAGCACGGAACCTTCACTTGATAATATTTCCTTGAACCTTCAAAAAGGTCAATCTATTGCTTTCATTGGTAAATCTGGAGCAGGAAAGACAACATTAGTGGATGTTATTTTAGGTCTTTTATATCCTGAAAACGGAGATATCAGGGTTGATAATGTCTCTATATATGAAGATATCCGTTCCTGGCAAAATCTCATCGGCTATATTCCTCAGTCCATTTTTCTGATGGACGAAAGCATTGAGAAAAATATCGCTTTTGGAGTTCCAGATTATCTGATTGATGGGGAGAGATTACATCAAGCGATTAAAGCGGCTCAACTTGAGGAACTAGTTAAGGAACTCCCTGATGGAATTAAAACTTTGGTGGGGGAACGAGGAGTACGTTTATCTGGTGGACAGCGTCAACGGATAGGAATTGCTCGCGCGCTTTACCATGAGAGAGAGATTTTAGTATTGGATGAAGCGACTTCTGCCCTAGATAATGAAACGGAGCAACTAGTGAGTGAGGCGATTAAATCTCTGGCGGGCACAAAAACTTTGATTATTATTGCTCATCGTCTTTCTACTGTTGAACATTGTAATTGCGTTTATATGTTGGAGAAAGGGCGGGTAGTTCAGTCAGGGAGTTATCAAGAGGTAGTTTTAGATCATGTGTAAGTTGCACTACCAGACATGATATAAGTCCTGATCAATTCTGCAAGCATTGTAAAAAGTTATCCAACTCCAGTTATTAGAAAAATATGAAAAAAATTATCTTGTCTATTTTGATTGACCTATACACTTCAGTATTACGTCGCAAAAAAAAATGGAAATTAGATCCTCAACATAATTTGTCCGTACTCATACTTCCACCAGGTGATATATATAACTTATGCAGTTTAGGTGACGAAGCAATGGTGACTGCAACTGTTGAATATTATAGACAGCAAGGAGCCAAAAAAATTGATATACTTTCTTTTGGTTTTATACCACCATCGGAAAACTTATATGCAGGTTATCCTGAAGTAACAATTATCAAATTACAAGGGTATATTCATTTTGCAAATCTTGTTAGTAAATATGATATTTTTCTCTGCCCTGGTGCTGACGTGATGGATGGTTATTACAATGAAGGGACTACTATTTATCGATTAAAACTTACTTCAATTGCCGATCAAGCAGGCGTAAAAAGTTCGATTTTAGGGTTTAGCTGGAATGACAAACCGACACCAGGTGTTATTAAAACTTTTCAAAGCTTACCTGATAGTGTTCGATTATGTGCAAGAGATCCAGTTTCTTCCCAACGTTTAATTAAATACTTGTCAAAGGAAATTGAGCTTGTTGCCGATTTGGCATTTCTTTTATCTCCAAATGATAACACTCAAAAAGTATTGGACATATCAAAATGGATTGATCGTCAAAAAGCAGATGGTCGCATGGTTATTGGAATAAATGCTAATTATAACATTGTAGATAGACTGAAACAGGAGACAACCACAAGTGTTGTTCAAATGTTAGTAAGGGCTATTATAGAAGTTTATACCCAAAATAATCAACTTAGCTTTATACTAATTCCTCATGATTTTCGTACTTCTAAACGTATAAAGGATAGCGATCTGTTATTTGCCAATGCCATACACGATGCTTTACCAGAGGAAATCCAAAAATATTGTCAAATAATTACACCACCATGCAGAGCTTCTGAGGTGAAGTCAATTTGTGGCAAACTAGATTTTGTTTTAACTGGTAGAATGCATCTTGCTATCGCAAGTCTAGGGCAGGGGACTCCTGCAGCTGGTATAACTTATCAGGGTAAGTTTGAAGGTTTATATCAACATTTTGAATTAGAAGGAATGATTATAGAACCGGAACAAGCTTGTCAACCTGGGAATTTATCAAAATTTTTGTTAACGCAGATAGAAAAACAAGAAGAAAATCGAATTCGTATAAAAACCAAATTGCCAGCTATTGAAAAGTTAGCAAAAGCCAATTTAGAGAGAATAGATAGAGTTCAGGTAAGCGCAAAAGTCTTGTAGAGACTGAATGCTTGGATATCTATAGGGTTTCCCAGTCTAGTAAGGTACGATTTTAAATCTGCTTTATAACACTACTAATAATCAGATAATTAAAACATTCACATTGGGAAACTCAGACAAAAATTTTGTAATTACTCATGGAGATCTATAGATGCTCATTTATATGTCATCATATCCACGTTCTGGAAGTTCATTGATGCAGCAAATAATCAACAATTTCTTTGAACAACCATGGACTGCAGTTGACACACCTGACAAACCACTACATGATCTTACTGGGATTCCTAGCTATTTTAAAAATTGGCATTATGACCCTAAAATATTGTCAAATAAAAAAACGATATATCATCTATTATTGAATTATTTTAATAAGCGATTTTTGAAAATTTATAATCTGAATAAATGGATTGCAACATATGACTTAAATGTACCTCCATATACCAATAATTGTCGTTACTTGCTTCCTGGGTGTAGAGATATGCTAACACTCAAAAATCGTAAAAAATTGGCCGACGAAGAAACATATTTTTTTGTAAAAACACATGATTTGCCCTACAAAGAATACCTGGAAAATGAATATGTGATACAAATGACTCGTCATCCTGGTCCTGTTTGTTTATCTTTTTCAAAATTTCTCAATAACATCAATCAAGTCAAAAATTTAGATGAGGTTATTAGAGGAAAAACCTTGTATGGTTCATGGAGCGAATGGCATCAGAGATGGAATCAAGTTATACCTTCTCTTAATGGTAGATTTCTACAATTGAAATATGAAGATGCCCTTTTAAATCCTGTTAGGACGTGTGAGAAAATACAAGCTCTTATTCATCTTGAGTATAAAGATGACAAGAAACTACCTTCCTTTGAGGAGCTAAACCAATCTAGTCCCAATTACTATGTTTCTGGAAATACTGATAACTGGAAACATACTTATAGTCATAATCAGATGACCCTTCTTTACAAATTACATGGTGTCACTATGCAGCAACTAGATTATTACAAACCTGAATCTTGTTAGGCTAACATCTTATTTCCAACATATTGCCTACAATTATCTTTATTATTTAACCTGAGTTCGGGATAAGCTGAAACCCTCATTACACCTTTGCTTGATTCTGGGATATGTCAACACATATCTTGCACCTTCTCAATAAGCGTAAGGTGGGCATTGCCCACCCTACGAAATAATAAGGGTTACAGACGATAATTTTCGCAATAATCATGTGGTGCAAGATGTGAATCAACGTGTTTGTGTCGTTTGGGCCATTCAAGGTTAAATAAACCTTCTTAACCCGAATTGAGGTTATTTAATTTCACAGCTCTTGAATTATATCAAGTCCGGGAGTAAGCCCATAATAAAATAACCTTATAACCTTTGCGTCTTTGCGTCTTTGCGTGAGTTTTATTAAGGGTATGTAAGCGGACATGATATTAGATATACATAATTATGTCCATTAAACCTATCATGATGAGTATATTTTTTATTGTAAATAAATGTTAATTACTAACATGAATAGTTGATAATTTATTGTAATGAATAATATGAAGATAGTTTTTTTTTGTACATTCTGTGGCAGTCCTTATGCAGAATTATTAGCCAACCCTCTAAAAAATAAGGGAGTTCATGTAGAAATAGAAGAGAAGTCATTTCATTTCATATTTATACCAAAGATCATTAGGGAAGGTAAGCCAGATATCCTACATATTCATAATTTACATTATTTTTTCCTGGGAATAAATGAATTGCACCGCTTCATAAAATTTATAATTTTCGTTATTCAAATATTAATTCTCAAAATAATTGGGACTAAAGTAGTTTGGACAGTACATGAATGGGCTGATAGATTTCGTAATGGGAGTAATGATATTCCTAAAGGTTGGTCGGTAATTATTGGTCAGATTTTTGATGCGATAATTAGTCATAACACCACTACTAATAATCAGATCATTAAAGCATTTGCATTAGGAGAAGAAGACAAAAATTTTGTAATTCCTCATGGAAACTATATATGTTATAAAAACACAATTAGTCAACTTGATGCTAGAAAATTGTTAGATATATCTCCTGACAGCCCTGTTTTTCTTCTTTTTGGCAACATACATCGTACCAAAGGATTTTTGGAAGCAATTGATGCTTTTAAATCTTTACAAAAAAATCAAGTATATTTACTAGTAGTTGGTTATCCAGCAGAAGAAGGGATAGAAGAAATGATTAGGGATAAAATTCAGGGATACGAGAACATTTTGTTTGTATCTAGACGAGTTGAAAACGATGAAATTCAAAATTATATGAATGCATGTGACTGTGTTGTACTTCCACATAAAGTGTTTACAACTTCGGGTACAGCTATATTGGCAATGTCATTTGGGAAAGCTTGTATTGCACCAAATGATGGTTACTTTAGAGATGTACTGGATGAATCTGGAGCCTTTCTTTTCGATTCCACCCAGGAATATGGCTTATTACATGCGATGAAGTTAGCAATAGAAAAGCAAGATAGTCTTCTAGATATGGGTAAGCATAATTTTAATTTAGCTGAGCAATGTAACTGGGAATATGTTGCTGAAGAAACTTTGAATGTTTATCAAAAATGTTTAGTAATATAACTGTTGGGTTGAGGCACGTAGACGCAGAGCGGCTTCTCGAAGAGTAACCCAAACCGTCTTTCTACAGTTTAACATTGCGATCGCGTTTATATGTTGGAGAAAGGGCGGGTAGTTCAGTCAGGGAGTTATCAAGAGGTAGTTTTAGGTCATGTGTAATTTGATTAAATTGGAGAGGGAGCAGCTAAACCCCCATTTTATCGTTGCCAATCCGGTTACTGAATCGATGTACAGAATTGTGATTGGGAGAATTACCAATGTGTTGTTAAACCTATTCCTTATTCCTACTTATGGGGCAATTAGTGCAGCGATCGCTACGGTAATCTCTTACGCATTTTCCGGATTTTTTATGAATGCCACTCATCCAAAAACTCGGAAAATATTTCAGATTCAGATTAAATCATTTCTACCTCTTCGGTCATGAGTCATCTCAGTCTGAGTATGTTAGCTAATTTTAGTTTTAAAGCTATTAGGCTGTTTTTTTTATTTTGTGTCTGTAGTTAATCGGATTTATTAATAATGAGTCAAATAATAAAGAAAAATATTATTAATAATTTGACATTCTTTTACAGATTATTCTTTTTGAGAAAGTCACTATTTAAATTAAATAAATTAATTTTTACTCTCAGCTTAAGAGGTATGGGAATCCTTAATTACGAAAATAATAGGCTAAGTGGTGAAGAAGATTTTCTCAAAAAGATATCAGAATTATTGAATAATTCTGTAGTATTAGATGTTGGAGCGAATGTAGGTAATTACTCTAATAAAGTTAGAAGTCTTTCGCCAAGTGTAAAAATATATGCATTTGAACCTCACCCGAAAACATTCAGAGAGCTTGAAAATCAGGCTAATCAACATAATTATGTGGCGTTAAATGCAGCATGTAGTGATGTAGAAGGAAAGTTAAAACTCTATGACTATCAAGGTGACAAGGGTGCTTCTTCTCATGCTTCTCTCTATCAAGATGTCATTGATAAGATACACAAAGGATTTTCAGAAAGTTGGGAGGTAGATGTAACAATAATAGATGACTTTGTCAAGCTTTATAATCTTCCAAAGATTAGTCTACTAAAGATAGACGTGGAGGGTAATGAACTTAATGTTTTACTCGGAGCAAAAAAAAGTATAGCAGAGAGAAAAATTGATATTATACAATTTGAATTTACTCAATTAAATGTTGTGAGCCGAGTTTTTATGAAGGATATTTATGAATTATTAATTGACTATTTTTTCTATAGAATGCTTCCAAATGGTTTAGTATCTCTGGGAGGATATGATCCTATATGTTGGGAAATATTTGCTTATCAGAATATTGTTGCTATAAGAAAAGATTTTTTCCCGATTGCAAGTAAATATATGGGTATTTAATTAAGAATCAATCAAAAATATTCTGCTGCCAGATAATTTGTCAACCAATAGCAAAAGTAAAACGGTCAAGATTCATGATAAGCAATTCACTAGCTGAAGAAAAATATAGTATTCTTAACAAAGATAACCAAGTGAATTTCAGAAAAATATTGGATTTTGAAGTCAGGAGTTTATATGGAAGATTTTTCCTAAATTACAAACCGAAATTGAAAGCCAATACTAAAAATTTGTTACATTTAGGCTGTGGTCGAAACAAATTTGACAATTGGATAAATGCTGATTTTTTTAATGGTCTTAATTTTTTGAAAATATCTAGAAATCGACCTGAATGGATGCTGGATTTGAGGTTTCCTCTTAATTGTGATGATAATGTATGGGATGGAGTTTTTACAGAACATGCTCTTGAACACTTATATCCCGATCAGGCTCTGCAATTACTCAAGGAATTGAATCGAACAATGAAGCCTGGTGTTTGGCTCAGAGTAACTGTTCCTGATTTGAAAAAATATGTGAAATACTACTGTGGTGAAGAGGTACACGAAAAATTTAATAAATGGCAGACAGGCTGTGAAGCAATTAGAACTTTGACTCAGGATCATGGTCATCTGTCTCTCTGGGATAGTGAGCTGCTGGCAAGGTTTTTAAAGGAAGCAGAATTCATCAATGTTAAAGAAGTTTCTTTTATGCAAGGAACCGATGGTTTACTAATTAAGGATAAAGAGGGTAGATCTTGGGAAACTTTGTATATGGAAGCTCAAAAGCCTGTGAATATAAATATTAGTTAGCTATAAAATTAAAAATGAAAACTCATGTTGCTTTTATTATCTTCAAACGCCCAGATACAACATAAAAAGTATTTGAAATAATTCGCCTTTAGCTCTTATAGGACTTACGCAAGAGTCACAAAATAATCCTAAATGGCACTCATATTTAAATTTGATGTAAAAGTTTATAAGCTTTGATTTGTAGGTATTAGAGCTAAATCAATCCTATGTGACAGTTTTCGGATAAATGTGCCAGTTGCGTAAGTCCTGTCTTAATTTCATTAACGTTAATTCCTGTTATCAAAATACGAATATGCCATATAATCAAGAACAAAATTGGCTTTTCATACACATTCCTAAAACTGCTGGAGGCAGTATAGAGAAAGCACTTGGAGTATATTCTGAGCTGAATCAAAATGACAAGGATATTTATAAGAGTTTGAGAGGAGTATCTCAAAAATTCAAAAGGAAAACCAAACAGTTCTTGTTCCCTTCCAGAAATGATAAGAACAACTAGCAATTGAACTATCTTAAAGGTACTTACACGTATACCCTATCACTCGAGCATTTAACCTACAGAGAGATTGAACTTCTTAATCTGATACCCTCCAATTTACTCGAACCTACTTTTAAATTTTGTGTAGTTAGAAATCCATGGCAAAGAGCAGTTTCTTCGTTTTCTTCCCATAATCGATATAAGCACTACCAATCATTTAGAGATTTTTGCTATGAATGGTTCGAGGAAAAAAATATAATCAAACATGGTGAAATAGCTCAGCGCAGATCACAGCTTGATTTTATTATCAACTTGAAAGGAGAAAATGTCATGGATTATATTCTGAGGTTTGAAAATCTTCAGCAATATTTTGCTGTTTTAATGAAAAAACTCCAATTAAACAACAAGCAGTTACCTCATATCCATAAAGATGCAGGTTCTGCAAGTTTGAATTACAGAGATATATACACAACTGAAACAAAAAAGAAAATTCAACAATTATTTGAATGTGATATTGACTATTTTCATTACTCTTTCTAAGAATGTTTATTTGATAATTAAATCTCTATGAAAACACCCGTTGCATTTATTATCTTCAAGCGCCCAGATACAACTAAAAAAGTATTTGAAGCAATTCGCCAAGCCAAACCGCCAAAACTATTTGTAATAGCAGATGGACCACGATTAGACAAACCTGGCGAAGCAGAAAAGTGTGCTGCTACCCGTGCAATTATCGATCGCGTTGACTGGGACTGCGAGGTGTTCAAAAACTATGCTGATGTAAATATGGGATGCAAGGAGCGCGTATCGAGTGGATTAGAATGGGTTTTTAATAATATTGAAGAAGCAATTATCTTGGAAGATGATTGTTTGCCCGAACTTACTTTTTTCCGGTTTTGTGAAGAGCTATTAGAAAAATATAGAAATGACCAGCGAGTTATGAGTATTACTGGTACAAATCTATTGGGTGAATGGAAATCAGAGATTCAAAGTTATCATTTTTCTTACTACTTTAGCTGTTGGGGTTGGGCTACATGGAAAAGGGCATGGGACTGCTATGATGTGGACATGAAATTGTGGTCAATGCCTGAAATTAAGAATCGAGTAAGAGATATAATTGCTGATGAAAAACAATATCTTAATCGCAAGCAACACCTAGATAATACATACAACGGTAAGACTAATAGTTGGGCTTACCAATTTTTATTTATGTGTCTGGCTTATTCAGGTTTTTCTGTTACACCCTCTGTTAATTTAATCTCAAATATAGGTTTTACAGCAGAAGGAACGCATACAAACTCATCTCATGACGAGAGGGCTAATATGCCAACATTCCCGATTAATTTTCCTTTGCAACCTCCCCTAGGAATAGCTGTAGATCGAGAGTATGACTATCTTCGTTATAAAAAAATATGGGCAGAAACTTGGCAACAAAAAATTCGCAGGACAGTAAAGTCTTTAATTAGACATAAGTAGTTGAAAGATAAACTTCACCCATAGTTACTACCTGGAATTTCTAATTATTTTATACTTTAGCAAATATGATCCCCAACTTTCTCATTATAGGTGCACAAAAAGCTGGAACAACTGCTCTATGGCATTATTTGAATCAGCATCCCCAGATTTACATGAGTCCTGTAAAAGAACCAGGTTTTTTTGACTTTGAGGGTGAAAAACCAAACTTTTCTGGACCTGGTGATGCAGAATTATACAATCATGTAGTAACTGATATAGAAGAATATCGTCAACTTTTTCAAGGTGCTGCAAATGAAATCGCTATTGGTGAAGCAACTACTTGGTACTTGTATAGCCAGAAAGCTCCTGAACGCATAAAACACTACATACCTGATGTCAAATTGATTGTCATCCTGCGTAACCCAGTGGATAGAGCTTATTCTAGCTTTATGCACGCCATCAGAGATGAACGTGAGCCACTAGATTTTGCTAAGGCTCTGGGAGAGGAAGAAATACGTATTAATCAAAATTGGGAGTATCTTTGGCGTTATAAACAAATGGGATTTTATTCTATCCAGTTGAAGTGCTATTTTGATAATTTTGATATTAGTCAGATTAAGGTTTACCTTTACGAAGATTTGAATAATAATCCTGCTGAGCTAATCAAGGACATTTTTCAATTCCTGGATGTAGATGATACATTTATGCCAGAAGTTTTCACCCGTTTAAATATATCTGGCACTCGTAAAAACAAAACTATAGATGCTCTTCTAAATACAGAAAACCCAGTAAGGAATTTTCTTAGACCAATTCTTCCAGTTAGGTTAAGAAAAAATATTGCCAACTACCTTAGAACTCAGAACTCTTTGAAGCCCCAATGTCCCCTGGATATACAGAAGGAATTAATCGAAGTATTCCGGGAGGATATCTTGGAACTCCAGAACCTAATTCAGCGAGACCTCTCAAAATGGTTAGAAGCATAAGGTACTTCAATAATCGAATATCAATTTAGTACTATACAATCTTATTCGATTAACAATGCCAAAGAAAAATATCCGGATCGCTATTTTTAGTTTCTTATCTATCCTTCTTGGGCTACAACTTACTAGTTGCCAAAATTGGATAAAGAAAAACTCTGTCCCTAGCAATCAGGTATATAAATTAACTAGTGCTGCTGACCAGAACCCTTCCCAAATTCTGAATACCAATGATATTACTGGTGCTCAAATCGATGAAAGTAAAATCAATCAAATCATCCATGTAGATATTAATCATCCTGCCGCATCGGATGAAAATTCTGGATTAAAGCAAAATCCCTTAAAAAGCTTTAACGCTGCTATTGAAAAAGCTAAGGGTTATTTAAAGAAAGGGGAGGGGACTAAAATCCTCATCTACCCTGGTGTATACCGGGAAGGAGAGTTGGTGATTGATGGCAAAGCTCTTGGATCTAAAGCTAAAGATGCCCTGTTAGTTATTGAAGGTACTAAAAAAGGACAAGTAATATTCAGTGGTTCTGAAGTTTGGCAACCGGATAGTTGGAAACAAGTTAAAGATGCAACAGATAAGTTTATCTATTACGAACACGACTGGCAATATGATTTCGGTAATAATGATGGAGCCTGGGGTAAATATGGTCCTAAAGAAGTAATTGCCCATCGCAGTGAGATGGTTTTTCTGAATGGAGAACCTCTGAAGCAAGTTTTGTTAGAAAAGTACAAATATACCTGGCCAGATCAGTTTAGTGGCAAGGGCAATCACAAATATGTTGGTTTTGAGGAGCCACAAAAAACCCTGAAACCTGATACTTTTGGAGTAGCAGAGTTAGAAGAAAACGGTAACAAAATTTATGTCCGCCCAAAGGAGGATGTTGAATTTTCCAAAGCAAAGATCGAAGTAGGTACCAAGAGATTTCTGCTTCGATTCTTTCATATGGAAAATGTGGTGCTACGCAATTTAAACTTTCAGCACAGCAGTGGTAAAACAGCAATTACTGGTGCAGCAGTGATGTTTGGACCCTGGTACGGTGAAAATGAATTCCGGGGTAGCAATATTCTCATTGAAGACTGTGATTTTCGTTGGAACAACTCCAAAGGCTTGAGTTTACTAAACACAAAAAACGTTACCCTTCGCCGCAATACCGCCAACTATAACGGTTTTATGGGAATCGGCGTTCATGTAATGCTGAACACAATCTGGGAAGACAACAAAACCAGCTTTAACAACTGGCGTGGCTACAGTGGTAATTTTATTGGATGGGCAATAGCAGGAGCCAAGATCCACCAGACCCGGAAAGGCATATTTCGCCGTCACCAGTCTATCGGGAATATTACCAAGGGATTGTGGTTTGACATTGCCAACAAAAATATTCTTATTGAAGACCTAACAGCAATCCATAATCTTGACGGTTTACATCTGGAGATTTCACCAGGGCCATTCCTAGTACGTAACGCCTTGCTAGCTGATAACAACAGGAGCAATCTTTTAATTACCGATGCGACAAACATCTTTGTAGAAAACTCGATTATTCATGGAATTAATGCAGGTGATACTGTACAGTTAGTATCATCTAAATCACGCAAATTCTCTGACAAACTAGGGGAAATACTTGGTGAGAATGATGGTACAGAAACCCCCATTTTCCTCGGAGCTACCCAGTTCCGTAATAATGTTATTGTTGCTGGCAATAGCAATCAAGCTTTGATTGTCCAGAAGACTGGAGATCCTAAAATCTACCGTGATGTTCTAGAAAACAAGTATGTTGGCTTGAATAATGTTTACTGGGCACCTCAAACAAAAGTATTTGGCTTAGGTTTTAAGAAGAATAGGATGAGTGACATCAACGGATGGGTAGATTTTACGGGAGAAACTGATTATCAATGGATAGCCCCCCAGTTTGTGAAACCAGACAATTATGATTTCCGCATCCAGAAAAATAGTCCCCTGAAAGCAAGAGAAAAGAACCTACCAACGCGGAGGTTAAGTTCTGCAAAAGTTCAGGAACTCAGAGATTATTTGGTATTTGTTGGTTATGAAGATAAATAAAAAAGCCTGAGTGGTAATGATTAAGATAAGGAATTTTTAGCAAAAATCAATCATTATCTATGAAAACTCCTGTTGCATTTATTATCTTCAAACCCCCAGATACAACTGAAAAAGTATTTGAAGTAATTCGCCAAGCCGAACTACTAAAACTTTTTGTAATTGCAGACAGTTATATATATTACATAGATATTACATAAATTTGGAAAATTAATTGCATAATCCATCCATATGTATCAATCTAAGTATAGAATCAATTTATATTTATTTTATGTCACAATCAACAATCTCTACTTTTCTGAACAAAATAAAAAATATTCCACGAAAAGTATTTGGGAGAAGACAAATCGAGTTTTTTCAAAATTTTGGTATTCATGTAATGCCCGATTATTTTTATTCTTCAATACCTAACATAAATAAATTAAGGAACTCATATTCATGGCGAAAACCCTATTCTCTATTAGGTGTTAATGGTACGGATTTAGAAGAACAGTTGCAGTTTGTGAGAGCTTGCTGTTCAACAAAAAATAGAGAAGTCTTAATGTCGAAAGATATTCATTTTTTATCTTGCCAAGACAATGAATATGGCTTTGGGAAAATTGAAGCAGATTTTCTTTATTGTTTTATTGCAACTTTTAAGCCAAGAAAAGTAATTCAAATTGGTTGTGGTGTATCAACCAAGACAATGCTAATGGCTGCTTCAGATTCAAGCTATAAAATAGATATCACTTGCATCGATCCGTATCCCAATCCATATCTAGAATAATAGGGGGTAAGATAAAACAAGCATGAAAATGACTGGCATATCATGCTAACTACTTTTCAAAAATCCTCTCAGAGGTTGCGACAAAACAGTTATTCGTAAAAGATTCTCAGGAGAATGAATTATGTCACAAGTTTTATTGCCAAATCAAAATAAACAGATTAGAGATTACTACCAGGAGAATGGGTATGTAGTTGTAAAAGATGCAATTTCACCGAATCAAATTACTGACTTCATGAATAGCTATGAAGCTTTGAAAGGTTCAAATAACTATTACTTCAGGTCTCAAGATACTAACAGAACAGAAAAACTCATAGTTAACGAACAAGGATTTATAGAGCATTCGATTCTTAACCCAATAGATTTAGTTTCTCAAAGAGATTTTTGTCAATCAGCATTAAGGATCATCTGTTCAAATTCTGTTTCTCAGGTATTAACAAGGCTTACTGGTAGGCAGAAACATACTATTTGGCAAACAATGTTTTTTGACAAATCTACCGGAACGGTAGCACACCAAGATCACTACTATTTAGACAGCGATCCTGCTGGTCACTTAGTCGCGTGCTGGTATGCCCTTGAAGATATCCAAGAAGATGCAGGTGCTTTTTTTGTCGTTCCTAAGAGCCACAAGGGACCTTTAATTAGCAGAAATGCGGATATTCCAATGTTTAGCGATCACGAAGAATATGTGCAAAAAATTCAAAAAATAATACAAGAGGAGAACTACCAATTCCAGCCAATGCTACTGGAAAAAGGTTCTGTTCTTTTCTGGCATCCCTTTCTAGTGCATGGTGCTTTTCCAAACATCAATCCGAAGCATTCCAGAAAATCTTTTACCGCTCACTTTTTACCGGAAGGCTATGGTCAGTTGGAAGTCCCTCAAGTTAAATCCACTGTCGCTTCGGTGAATCCAGATATTCTGGTTTGGAAGAAAAGTTTACTTCAACGTGCAAGAGCCAATTTTCGGAATTTTTACTATAGTTTACAGGTCAGTTTAAGATCCAAGTCTCAACGTCCTTACATGGAAATGCGTTCAGGACAGTATACAGAAATTGAGTAATTACTAAGCTATTCAGGATGATTCGTGACACTTTAAGGTCACTGATGAGATGCTAGTGCAAGAAAAATCAAATGAGACACAAGGAATGAAGGTTTTACATCTGAGCAACTCTGATATTAATGGTGGGGCAGCTCGTGCTACTTATCGCTTACACCAAGGCTTACGAGGTATTGGTGTCACCTCTCAGATGTTGGTGCAAAATAAATCTAGTGGGGATAAGGCAGTAGCGGCACCTAAGACTAGGCTCTCACAGAATATTGCGAGAATGAGAGTTGCTGTTGATGTCTTACCCTTAAAGCTTTACTCTCAACGTCAGGGATGTTTTTCTACTCAGTGGCTTCCAGATACAGTCATCCCCAAAGTTGAGCAGCTCAATCCTGACATCATTAACCTGCATTGGATTCGTGAAGCGTTTGTTCAGATTGAAACAATTGCCAAGTTTAAGCAACCCGTTATCTGGACGCTTCATGATATGTGGGCATTTACTGGGGGGTGTCATTACAGTTGGGATTGCTCCGGCTACACTGCATCTTGTGGAACCTGTCCTCAACTTGGCAGTAGCAAAAACAGGGATTTATCTCGTTGGGTATGGCAACGCAAAGCTAAAGCTTGGAAAAATCTCAACTTGACTATTGCTACCCCTAGCTCATGGTTAGCCAAGTGTGCTGGCTCCAGTTCCTTGTTCAAGGATTTACGAATTGAACTAATCCCCTATGGTCTCGATACGGAAAATTACAGACCAATCAATCGACAGGTAGCAAGAGAAATACTACGTTTACCTCAAGATAAGCAACTGATTCTATTTGGGTCATTAAAAGCAACCAGTGACAAAAGAAAAGGATTTCACCTGTTGCAACCAGCACTGCAAGAGCTAAGTCAATCTGGATGGCAAGATAGGTTAGAGTTAGTGATTTTTGGAGCTTCTCAACCAGAAAATCCGCCTGAGTTTGGTTTTAAAACTCACTACCTAGGTACATTCAGTGATGACCTTTCCCTAACACTAGTATATTCAGCTGCCGATGTATTTGTCTTGCCTTCAGTTGAAGATAACTTACCAAATACCGTGCTGGAGGCTATAGCCTGTGGGACTCCCTCCGTTGCCTTCAACATTGGCGGTATGCCAGATATGATTGAGCATCAGAAAAATGGCTACTTAGCCCAACCCTATAAAATTGAAGATTTGGCTGAAGGAATTGCCTGGGTGCTAGAGAACGAAGATAGGTCTCAGAAGTTGTCCCACCGCGCCCGTGAGAAAGCAGAACAAGAGTTTACCCTGGAAATTCAAGCACGCCGTTACTCGTCTCTTTTTAATGAGATTTTGACTGGATGCAAGCCCTGAAAACGTTAGACTTAAGCTATTTGTGAGCTACTTTAAATCATTGGAGGATAGACATTGAATCTTCAGGCATTTCAGCGTTTGGCGAGGAGGTTAGAACCAGCTATAACTGTTCTATTGCTTCTAGCTTTCCTGGGTATCTCTTTGCCTCCTTCCATGAGCCAACTTCTTAAAGCCGCAAGCTACGGAATTCTTGGCATTTTAGTTATTGGGAGCTGGAAACGTTTCATCTATGTTTCTACAAGAGATATCTTGCTACTGCTCTTGCTCGGGGCTTCCGTAACTTCAATTTTATGGTCTGCTGCTCCAGACTATACCCTAAATGAGGTTAAAGCCTTAGTGCGTTCGACAGTATTTGGGGCATACTTAGCGACTCGTTATAGCCTTAAAGAGCAGATACGTTTATGGGCTTGGGTTTTTGGGTTAACCATCTTTCTTAGTTTAATCGTTGGAATTGGTCCAATTGATGTTCCTTGGAGAGGTATCTTTGCTTATAAAAATCATCTGGCTAAAACAGTTACCTTTGCAGCGATACTTTTCCTGACTACTGCTCTCAAGAGAGGGAAGCAAAATTGGTTTGCTTGGTTTGGATTCGGTATTGCCGCAGTTCTTATTTTTCTTTCTCAGAGCAAATCAGCTTATCTAATTTTTGGTGTCTTAGTATGTATGTTTCCTCTTTATAAAGTTGTCATGCAACATTATAAAGTGCGGGTAGTTCTGTTCTCTATTTCGTTATTGTTAGGTGGCAGTGCTATTGTATTATTGTTGGGAAATTTGGAAACTATTCTAGTTGATATTTTAGGAAAGAGCCTAACATTCAACGGACGTACAGATATATGGTATTTAATGTTCGATAAAATCTGGGAAAGACCTTGGTTAGGTTATGGTTTTGCCGGATTTTGGACTTCCGATCACGCTTTTTACGTCTTGGACAATTCATGGGCCCTAACAGGAATAGGTGGTGCTGACTCGGGAGTAAGATTTAATGCTCATAATAGTTTTTTGGAAGTACTTTTACAGTTAGGATGGATAGGGCTATCTCTATATGTTATTAATTTTTTATTGCTTTTTATAAGAAGTATTCGCCTATTTAATTTAACACCGAATATAAATGAAAAAATGGCCATATTTTGGATGTTCCAAAGTTTAGTTGCCATCTTTTTATTTAATTGGTCTGATAGTGGTGGTGTTTTGGGAACTGGTTCAATGTGGTCTTTTTATGTAGCGATATGTCTCTCTACACTTGTTCAGCAGCATAGAATCCGAAAACAATACCACTTGAGTACCGCTATAAAGAAAGTAGCTTAGGCTATTCAGGACTTGATAATTAGTTTCGACATTTTTTGGGTAAGTCCTAATATACAAGGGTGGGCATTGCCCACCATATAAGGGTTTTCGTGGGCAATGCCAATTTTTTTATTGATTTAGAGAGATAATAGCAATGAAGATATTGATCGCTGCATACGCCTGTATACCAGATGAAGGGAGGGAAGAAGGAACGGGCTGGAACTACCCGTGGCAGCTTGCTAAGCTAGGACACGAAGTTTGGGTGATGACTCCTGTAGAGAACCTGGTCAAAATTGAACAGGTACTAACATCTCAGCCCCAGGCAAATTTTCATGTCATACCTGTTGCTCATCCGGCTTGGATGACACCCTACAAGCGTTATATCCCCCAAAAATTATGGGGCATTTTGCATTACTTAGCGTGGCAGCAGCGAGCATATGATGCAGCGCAGCAATTAGATCAAGTGTATGGATTTGATGTAGTCCACCATCTGAACATGGGCAGCCTACAAGCTGGCTCATCGCTTTGGCGTCTCAACAAACCCTTTATCTTTGGTCCTTGTGGCGGAGGGCAAGTTGCTCCAGCAGTTTTTAAGAAATACTTCCTCAAAGGGTGGATTGCAGAAGCTCTGCGTTCTTTGGTTTCTACCCGATTAATCTTTCTAAATCCTCTGTTGCGTCAAAATTTTAGTCAGACTGACTTGGTTTTAGCAACTAACCAGGAAACAGCTAAGCTAGCTCGGCAATTGGGTGCTCATCGTGTTGAATTATTGTTGGATCTTGGCTTACCTGAGGAATACTTTCTTCAGGTTCCTCCAACCAGATCAGCCTCTCAAGAGCTACAACTGCTTTGGGTTGGTAAGGTAATTCCAAGGAAGGGATTACCTCTGACCTTTGAAGCACTATCGAAGGTCAGTCCTTCGATCCATTTTAAATTGACGATCTTAGGTCGTGGTTCTTTAGACCATTACATACCTAACTGGATCAAAGAATATGGTTTAGAAGGTAAGGTAGAGTATCGTGGTCATATTCCCTGGACGGAAGTCAAGAAAGCATATTTAGACAGTGATGTTTTTATCTTCAGTAGCTTACGCGACTCTTCTGGGGCTCAATTGCTGGAAGCTATGTCGCAAGCACTACCAATGATTACTTTGAACCATCATGGAGCAAGAGATTTTGTGCCTAATGGTGCTGGTATAAAAGTGCCAGTAACAAATCCGAATGAGAGTGTTAGGGCACTAGCTCAAGCTGTCGAGTATATGTATAAAAATCCAGAAGAACGTCGAAAAATGGGCAGAATTGGCTATGAATTCGCCAAGACGCAAACTTGGCCTCTGAAGGTAAAAGAAATTTCTCAATACTATACTATGAAACAATTCAACTTGAGCAAAATTTGAATAGACCCAAGGATTCTACGCAAACTTCTATGGTCATTTCCAACTGAATATGTAGGATATATGCATTGAATATTTTTTTGAATCAATGTTATTCCTTGAGCTTAGTCTTAAAAAACGAAAGCAGCAGTGTCTAGGAAAATTATCTTTTTAACAACGATTCTTCTTAGCAAAAACTGCAACGGAGGTAAAGTAGCATCGCAGTGCTTTATTGATGCTTTCAGGCACAATGGACATAAAGTTTCATCAGAAACCAAATTAGATTTTTGTTAATATCTAAACATATGCTGATTAGATCAAGAGCACCTTTAAGACTGGGATTTGCTGGAGGAGGATCTGATGTTTCTCCTTACAGTGATATCTACGGCGGGCATGTCCTAAATGTCACGATAGATATGTATGCTTACTGTGTAATCGAAGCATGGGATAAGGAACAAATTGTGTTTGCAGCTACTGATAGAGAGGAAACCTACGCTGCACATTCACAGTCTTATTTGGACTTTAACGGTCATTTAGATTTACACAAGGCAGTCTACAATCGGGTTGTCAGGCAATTTAATAGAGGTGAGCCTTTATCTCTAAAGATGACAACCTATTCAGATGCTCCTGCTGGCTCTGGCTTGGGTTCATCTTCCACAATGGTAGTGGCTATGCTCTCAGCCTATGTAGAGTGGCTGAATTTGCCCCTTGGTGAATATGAAATTGCTCGCATAGCTTACGAAGTTGAGCGACTCGAATTGGGGCTTGCTGGAGGCAGGCAAGATACCTATGCGGCCACTTTTGGTGGATTTAACTTCATTGAGTTTGAGGCTGAGGAGCGGGTCATTGTTAATCCTTTAAGAATTAAGAACTGGATGATTAATGAACTGGAAAGCTCTTTAGTGCTTTATTACACCGACGCTCCACGTGAATCTGCAAAAATCCTAAAAGACCAAATCAAGAATGTAGAAACTCAAAATCAGGAAGCTCTTGAGGCAACTCATGAAATTAAACGAGATGCAGTTCTGATGAAGGAATATATTTTAAAAGGAAGTTTACAGGATATTGCGAAGATTTTAGGACGATCTTGGGAAGCCAAAAAGAAACTGGCTAGTAGCATTTCCAATCCAATCATAGAGCAAGCATATGAAATTGCGCTTAAAGCAGGAGCCTATTCAGGGAAAATCTCTGGAGCTGGTGGGGGTGGTTTCATCATCTTTATGGTTGATCCCACTAAAAGGATGGATGTGATTAGAGCTCTCAATCAGTTAGATGGGTCTGTAAGAAACTTTCACTTTGTTCAACAAGGAGCAGAATCATGGGCAATTTAACAGTTTCCTCTATTGAGGAACACTTGAAGCAGTCTTATGAAGTTAAGAAAAAACTTTTAGAAGACACACGAATTAAAACAGAAATTCAGGAAGTTGCGGAGAGATGTGTAGCAGTCTACCGACGTGGCAATAAGACGTTAATTGCAGGTAACGGAGGGAGTGCCAGTGACTCCCAGCATATGGCGGCTGAATTATCTGGGAGATTCAATTTTGATAGACCTGGTCTTCCATCAATTGCACTAACAACAAATACATCAGCTTTGACTGCAATTGGCAATGATTATGGATATGACAAGATTTTTAGCAGACAGGTGCAGGCAGATGGCGCGGAAGGTGATATGTTCATCGGACTATCCACATCCGGTAATTCTCTCAATATATTGAAGGCAATTGAGGAGTGTCAAACAAAGGGGATTATTACTGTTGGTTTAACGGGTGCTTCAGGGTATAAATTGGCTGAAGTTTGTGATAATTGCATTATGGTGCCGTCTGAGAGTACTCCACGTATTCAAGAAGCACATATTTTAATTATCCATTTAATTTGTGCAGTAGTTGAGGAATCATTGTTTGGTGGAGGGTCTTAATGGAAGCTATTGTTCTTGCTGGAGGATTAGGAACAAGGCTGAAGGCTATAACTCAGACACTGCCAAAACCTATGGCTCCTATTGGGTCTAAGCCTTTTCTGGAATTTCTGCTAGATTATCTGATAATTAATGGTGTTTCTAGAATTATTCTTTCTGTAGGTTACAAACACGAAAAAATATCTTCTTATTTTGGTAATCAATATAAGTCCTGTGAACTGTTGTATTCAATTGAAAATGAGCCACTGGGAACAGGGGGTGCTATTAAGCATGCACTGAGTCAAGCGAGCTTGGAAAATGTTTGGATTGTTAATGGAGATACTCTTTTTGATGTTCCCCTTTATCAAATGATGTTATTTCATTTGGAACAGCAATCAGATTTAACCCTGGCTCTTAAACCAATGGTTGATTTTGACAGGTATGGAAATGTCATTCTCGCTACAACGA
The DNA here is from genome assembly GCA_030066045.1 of Calothrix sp. MO_167.B12. Lineage (GTDB taxonomy): Bacteria > Cyanobacteriota > Cyanobacteriia > Cyanobacteriales > Nostocaceae > Calothrix_A. Next base: position 3,698 of record JASJCJ010000093.1, on the reverse strand, counting down.
AAGTTATTGGCTTTGAAGAAAAAAAACATCAAGTCAGCGGTCAAATCAATGGTGGAATTTATTGTCTCCGAAGAGAAATTATTGAAGAACTTGAATTGCCCAGCAAATTTTCTTTTGAAACAGAGTTTATTGAGGCGTATTTGAGTCGTATCCAGGTTCACGGTTTTACTTCTAATGGGTATTTCATTGATATAGGTATTCCAGAAGATTATCGAAGAGCCCAAGTAGAGCTAGAATCTCTTGATTTTCTTTTAATATAAATCAGGTTTTGCATCTATCTGTGAAGGAAAAACAAAGGAAAAACAATGGCTGTCCATAGTTTATTGACACCTCCGAAATTTAGATTATTCTACTCCGAGTATCATTCTCTTAAGTTCTGCATATTAGATATAGGCTGTGGCAATCATTCACCTAGGTTAACAAAGAAGTGGTTTCCAAACTCTATTTACCATGGTGTTGATCGCTACGCCTACAACAACGACAAAGAAGACTATGAAGTTATGGATCAATATTTTGAAATTGATTTAGCGACTGGTTCACTCGATTGCTTAGAGAATGATTTTTATGATGTAATTATTTTAAATCATGTTATTGAACATTTAGCCAATAGCTTAAGTTTGATCGAAAAACTTTGCCAAAAATTGAAACTAGGAGGAAAAATATATATTGAATACCCGGGAGTTCGTTCACTGACGTTACCTAGCATGAAAGGTTGTTTAAATTTCTGCGATGATTCTACTCACATAAGAGTTTACTCCGTACAGGAGGTAGCTAATACCCTTCTCTCCAACTCCTGTAAAATTCTCGAAGCCGGTACGAGGAGAATTTGGCTGAGAATAATCTTGTTTCCAGTTTTATATATAAAGTATGCGCTAAAAGGTGCTCCAGGCTCAGCTCTATGGGACTTATTAGGTTTTGCAGAATATGTTTATGCAGTTCGTTTATAAGGCAGTAAAAAGTCCTTTATAAATACTTTTGTCATCGCCTATACCCTTCCAAAAAACTATTACTAAAAACTCGTCCAAGTTGGAAGAGTTTATCTTCAGTTTCTTATAAAACTAGGACTTACGCAACTGGTATATTTTTTCTGCAAAGTGCGTAGATGGGTGACAGTGCGAAAATATTTGAACGTAGCAATAAGACTTATAACGTCACTTACCAACTACCGATTGTGATAATTGCGTAAGTACTAAAAACGTAGTGTTTGTTGTTAGTATTTGTAGTTTTTCGTCAAATAGTCGTTGTGAGTAAAGCTTTATTTTTAGATAGAGATGGGGTGATTAATAAAGAGGTTAATTATCTCTATAAAATCGATGAATTTGAATTTATAGAAGGAGTTTTTGAAGCATGTAGTTTTTTTCAAAATGCTGGCTACTTACTGATTGTAATTACGAATCAAGCAGGAATTGCGCGAGGTTATTATACTGAAGATGACTTTTATAATTTGAACTGCTGGATGGTCAAGCAGTTTGAGGATAGAGGTGTTAAAATAACCAAGACCTATTACTCTCCATTTCATCCCCAGTATGGAATAGGTAAGTATTGCAAAGACCACTGGTCTAGAAAACCAAAGCCAGGTATGCTTTTTCAAGCAAGAGATGAGTTCAATATTAATTTGTCTAAATCTATATTAATAGGAGATAAGGAAAGTGATATTGAAGCTGGTTTGGCAGCTCAGTTAGGATTCAATGTTTTGGTACGTTCTGGGCATCAAATTAGCGAAAATTCAACAAAGGCAGATGCAATTATTGATTCAATTCAAAACCTACCAAAACTCTTTTCTAAGTTTGAAAAACAAGATTGCTTTACCCAGAAATTGTCCATTTAGAGAATAATACTTAATCACTTCAGATGTCATGAAAATTCTTTTTCTAACAACAATTCTTCTCAGTCAAGGTCGCAATGGTAGTGAGGTAGGGACTCAATGCTTTATTGATGGTCTCAAAGAATGTGGTCATCAGGTGTCTGTCTTAGGATATCTTCGCAAAGGAGATTATTTAGAGAAAACGGATCCGAGTGTATTCGTTGTTTCTGAACGGTATGTAGAAACTAAATTATCAAAAACCAGTGCATTATTCTGGATGTTTTTAAGCTTTTTAAGTGGACTTCCTTATTCATCAGTTAAGTATTACTCCAAAGAATACGTGGGGATGGTAAAAGAGCTTTTAGCAAAGGATAACTATGACCTTATTATTATCGATCATCCCCAATTGTGCTGGTTAGAGCATCTTGTTCAAGAGAAAGATAAGTTGGTTACTATTTCTCACAATCTTGAGCATAAGCTTTATCTAGAAACAGCAGAAAAGGCGAGAAACTTTATCTCAAAGTTTATTTATAGTCGAGAAGCTCATCTGATTAAGATCCAGGAAAATAAACTGGCTACCACCGTTAAACAGGTTTGGACAGTTACAGAGAATGATGCAAAGTATTTTTCCAATCTTGAAGGAGGGGCTAAAGCAATAGCGTTTACTCAGCCTCCGGCTTCAGAAAAATTGCTAGATAAACCACTGAATAAAGAATTTGACATTGGTCTTCTAGGTAGTTGGACATGGCGAGCAAATGAAGAAGCTTTGCAGTGGTTCCTTGAAAAAATACACCCACTTCTTCCACCAAACCTGTCAATTCATATTGCTGGCAAAGGTGCTGACTGGTTAAACGGAAAGTATTCCAACATATGTTATCGGGGTGTAGTGCCGGATGCCCAAGAATTCATGGCTCAAGCCAAAGTAGTTGCAATTCCTACTCTCAGTGGGGGTGGTATACAAATCAAAACTCTGGATGCTATAGCTTCAGGCTCTTTGATTGTGGCAACTCCTGTAGCTATACGAGGAATTTCTCAGCCACCATCAACAATTACCGTAGCTGACAATCCAGAAAAGTTTGCCCAATATCTTATCTCGGCAGTTACATTGTCATCGACCCTCCATAATTTTGATGATGCAAAAGATTGGTATCGTGCCCGACGAGATAAGTTCTTTAATGACATAGATGATGCCATTCAAGATATGTCAACCGCTTTGCGAAAGCCAAAAATCATATCAAGTCCACTTAAACAACCATTATTGCGACCATAAGATAGCAACACTAAAAGCTTTGTAGCTAGTGCATTACATCAAATTTAACCACAACCAAATATTATGGGTAATTAACCAGACATTATATCAAAAGTATTGCCCCATAGATGCATCGATGAGCTTGTATCCAATTTATTTTTTGGTCATTGCTTGCAAGTAGGTTAAATCATATTTTGCACCTGCATCCTATAAGGATGTTGTTGGCGAATCAGGGGTATTACCCTCTTTGGCAGCAGAGGGGAGAAAAAACAAGTTCAAATTATGACAATAATTCTCAGCTTTCAGCCCAGTGAGGGGTCAAACCTACTATTAGCCAACGGTATCCTACTCCCTTCCCAGTGGAAGATTTCCTATAAGGTAGGTTGGGTTTCACTTCGTTCAACCCAACACAGACGTTGGGTTACTCTGCTCCAAGCCGCTTCGCGTCTACGTTCCTCAACCCAACCTACAATTTTTCGGTAATCTTAGAGCGTAATGGGAGTATAAGAGGATGTTTGGAAAGTCTAAAGGCTTACTTAAAACCTCTCTGGTAAACCTCTCTCCTAGTAAGAGAGAGTCTTTGAAACCCCCATTTTCTTGTAGGGAAGGGGGGATAGGGGGGTTAGGTTTGGGAGGTTTTAATGT
>JASJCJ010000092.1 GCA_030066045.1 Calothrix sp. MO_167.B12 | reverse complement strand
ACAGGCAAGGATGCCTGTATGAGGATGCAGGCAGGGATGCCTACCCCACAATATGGGATAATTTATTTCTTGGTATTCCCTAAACAAGAACTTGTTGCCATTCCAAGCGATCTAAAGTACGAGAACGCTCTAATGCTCGCTCGAAACTATCAAGTTTTGCCTCAATGGTTAAAGGTTCTCCAATGTAGCCTTGGACAGCTTCTTGGGTTTTCAAACCATTACCAGTAATATAAACCACGGTGGTTTCATCTGGGTCAATTTTGCCAGCTTCTACTAATTTTTTCAGCACAGCAACAGTTGTACCGCCAGCAGTTTCAGTAAAGATGCCTTCGGTTTCTGCTAGAAGCTTCATGCCTTCGATGATTTCGGCATCGGTGACTGATTCAATATTACCACCAGTTTTCCGAGCAATTTCTGTAGCGTAGATACCATCTGCGGGGTTACCGATCGCAATTGATTTCGCGATAGTATTGGGTTTAACAGGCTGGATAAAGTCCCTTCCCTCTCTAAAGGCTTGGGCAATGGGGGAACAACCTTCTGCCTGTGCCCCACTAAACCTCACTGTCTTGTCCTCCACTAACCCAACTTCCACAAATTCGTTAAAGCCTTTGTAAATTTTAGTAAACAAGGAACCAGATGCCAGGGGAGCAACTATATGATCTGGCAACTTCCATCCCAACTGCTCGGCAACTTCAAAGCCTAAAGTCTTGGAACCTTCTGAATAATAAGGACGCAAATTAATATTGACAAATCCCCATCCATGTGTATTAGCGACTTCCGAACACAGGCGATTAACTTGGTCGTAGTTACCTTCCACAGCCATTAAGGTGGGGCTATAAATCAAGCTACCCATTACCTTCCCGGCTTCTAAATCAGCGGGAATAAATACACAACAATCCAAACCAGCATGGGCCGCGATCGCAGCGGTAGAATTAGCTAAGTTACCAGTGCTAGCACAGGAAACAGTGCTAAAACCTAATTCCTTTGCCCTAGTTAAAGCTACGGATACCACCCTATCTTTGAAGCTGAGGGTGGGCATATTCACCGCATCATTCTTTATATATAGATTCTTCAGACCCAGGCGACGGGCTAAACGCTGGGAACGAACCAAAGGAGTCATTCCCGTACCCACATCAATGGGATTTTCACTCGCTACGGGTAAAAACTGACGATAACGCCAAATGGAGTTCGGTCCAGCTGCAATGCTTTCGCGGGTAACTGTACGACGGAGGTTGCTGTAGTCGTAGGTTACTTCCAAAGGACCAAAGCAGAGTTCACACACATGGCTTGCCTGGAGTTCATACTCTGCACCACATTCCTTACATTTGAGATTTTTGAAAGTCGCGGTGGAACTTTGGTTTAGATTTGCGATCGCCTGAGTCATAATCCGTTTTCCCTGGATGTCCGTCAACTGTCGCTCGATAGTATCACGAGTAAAAATACCAGTCAAACATACCCGACTATTTTAGTCGGGATTGTTTTTTCATTCATTCAGGTGTAGGTGAAACCTTAATCATTTTCTGATGGATATATCTTGCCCTTTCTTCCAGTGGTACAGGGAAACCTAACCTTTGATGATCAAAGCCAAGTATCATCTGGCTTTCATCTGATTACGTGGGACAGAAGGTGGCAGAAAAGTTCCTTGGCACATCAAAAATACCAATAAAATGTCTGGACAAAAAAACCAGTATAAATTCTGAGGTTGAAACAATTTTAAGTCCCATAAGATTAGAAGCGAAATGAAACAGTTATCAGTAATTGTCCCAGTATTTTTTTATTGACTGAAGATTTTGTAAAAGTGCTACCAGTTTTCAATCTTATTTGTCACACTAAATATGTGAAAACTAATGTTGCGTTAACTGGATAATTTTGATGGAACTGCTTGAGTCAAAATAAATTTATCTATCTTTAAAATGATATATAGGAATCCTGTTTGATTATTGAAAATATTTTGACCTCTAATCTTTATAAAATAGCCTTTTGAGTCTGAGGATGCTTTCAAAATTCAAGTCAGAGTCCTATAGATTAATTTTGGTGCATCAAGCTTGTAGCTTGATAGCTGATTTTGAGTAAACATTATCATGCTACCAAAAAATCTTGTCAGGGTTATTGTTAACTAATACAACAGGCATCACCTCAAATAATCAAAAATATTTACCGAAATAGGGTGTGCTATCGAATTTACCTTGACCTAACAAAAGATAAAAATGAAAGAAGTTTTAGATCTGATTGAGCAGAAGAAAGAAGAATTAGCTAAAAGCCCCTTTTTAGAATACTTACAGGATAAAAGAATAGAACCTAGAAAAAGGCTAGTTTGGGCACCATGCATGGTTTTTTTTGTCATGTTCTTTGGTGAATTAAATAAAGATTTAGTATTCAAAAAAAATGCAGATAACTATATACAAGAAATAATTAACCAGCATAGCCGTGAAGATTCGACTCATTTCATTTGGTTTTTAGAAGACATGGAAAAAATGGGGTTTAATCACCCAGTAAAATTTACAGATACTCTCACCTTTTTATGGAGTGAAGAAACAAAGAAAACACGTCATTTGTGTTACCAGCTATTTAGGTTATGTTATACATATACTGACCCCGTATTAAGGCTAATTCTCATAGAGGCACTAGAAGCAACAAGTCATGTTGGTCTACCCATTATTTCACAGGTTGCAACAGAACTTGAAAAAATTAATCAGGAAGAATACCATTTTTTCGGTTCTCATCATATTAACGAAGAAAATAATCATTCAATTGATACAGATGATGTATCTCACATCATTGAAAATATATCGATTACGGAAGAACAAAAAGAAATTGCCTATCAGATAATTGAAAAAGTGTTTCATGCTTTCACAGAAGTCTTCCAAGAATGGATGAATTATGCACAACGTCACTCCATCTACCAATCAATAACAAGTTGTTCTATTCCAGAAACAGATGTGTGGCAGTTTGCAACATTCAGGGATAGTCAATTGCTGGGCGGAAAAACTAGCTAAAACTCCATAAGCTGATATTCAGAAATTAGAACCCCGACTTCTTTAAGAAGAAGTCGGGTATCTGTTAATCCTCATAAAAAATAAGACAGACCACTAGTACAAGTCAGCGGAAATACAGCAACGGGATACAAAACGTCAAAGCTAGAAAACACAATAATTTTGACTGACGCGCAGTGGTAATAATACTCTGCGGTGTAAATAAGGTTAGGGTATAGTAGACTGTAAACCTTGATATTACAAAAATTGTACCCTTCCCAAACTTATTAGATTCTCGGTGGTGACGAAAAACCCTCAACCGGATGACGCGGGGACGCGGGGACACGGTGACGCGGAGCGGGATGTGTCCGGTGCCCAGTGTCCGGGGCGATAAGCCCCAAGGGTCCTCCTCCCCCCATCAAAATCTGCGATTTGATGACTGCCGATTGGTGGGCACCTCAAGCCCTCACCACATCGCTGGAGGAGTGCGTCTCTTCTTGACCAGAATATATAGTCAGGTTTTTAAGTAAGTGTGCCATAAAAACTAAACATAATTTTGAAGATTTTTAAAAATTCAGTTAAGGAAATGTTTGAAAGCTTGTAAAACAGGGAATCCTAGAGATAGTCACGTATCAATGTTTAAAAGTCTCATAGGAAAAGTTTTGCAATGCTTACATCTACCTTGGTTCCTGGATATGAACTAAGTAAACAGATTCATGAAGGCAGTAATACCATTGTTTATCAGGGTACATCTAACTTAGAACAACAACCCGTAATTATCAAAATCCTCAAAAGTGATTATCCTACCCTGGAGGCGATTACTCGCCTCAAACACGAATATCAAATCACTGCAAATCTTGATTTAGAAGGGATCGTCAAACTGTTAAGGCTAGAAACCCATCAAAATCGTCTTGCACTTATATTTGAAGACTTTGGTGGTATTAGTCTCGATAAATTTCTTCACATTAATAGTAAAGATAAAGGAGAAGGCAGAGAAATATCTCCCTTGTCCTTGGAAACATTCTTCAGCATTGCACTACAACTTACTAAGGCTCTAGTTTCCCTAAATAATCACCAGATCATTCATAAAGACATTAAACCTGCCAACATTATCATCAATCCACAGACAGGGCTGGTAAAGCTGACTGACTTTAGTATCGCTTCACGTCTTGCTAAAGAAACACTGCAACTATCTCATCCCAACCAATTAGAAGGGACTTTAGCATATATCTCCCCAGAACAGACTGGGAGAATGAATCGTATTCTAGACTATCGTACTGATTTTTATTCTCTCGGCATCACTTTTTATGAAATACTCACAGGAGAATTACCCTTTCAAAGCAACGATCCTCTAGAGTTAGTTCATTGTCACATCGCCAAACAACCACCTGCAATAGAACAATTATATCCCCATATTCCCAGTGCGATCGCTTCTATTATTATGAAGCTAATGGCAAAAAATGCTGAAGATCGTTATCAAACAGCCAAAGGGATCTTAGCAGACTTAGAAATCTGTAGGGAACAGTTCACAACTACTGGCGAAATAATCGACTTTACCCCAGGACGCTTAGATATATTAAGCCAATTACTTATACCCCAAAAACTGTATGGGAGAGAAACCCAGATCAATCTGCTTCTAGAAGCTTTTGAGAGGGTGAGCAAAGGAAGCAGTGAAATGATGCTAGTCTCTGGTTATTCGGGGATTGGTAAATCGAGTGTTGTCAATGAAGTTAATAAACCGATTACTCGCCAAAAAGGTTACTTCATTAGTGGTAAGTTCGATCAATTTAAGCGCAATATTCCCTATGCATCATTAATTCTGGCTTTTAGTTCTTTAATGCGACAGTTGCTTACAGAAAATGCCATTAAGTTAGAAGAATGGCGCGAGAAAATTTTAGAAGCTGTCGGGTCAAATGGGCAAGTCATCATTGATGTCATTCCTGAAGTGGAATTAATCATCGGTCAACAACCAGAATTAGTAAAATTAGGAGGTATAGAGTCACAAAACAGATTTAATCGTGTTTTTACGGATTTTATTCAAGTTTTTCCCAGTAAACAGCATCCTTTAGTTATCTTTCTCGATGACTTGCAATGGGCAGATTCAGCTACATTAAAATTAATGCAATTACTGATAACTGACCCATCCAGTAAATATATGCTATTGATAGGGGCTTATCGAGATAATGAAGTCAGCCCCACTCATCCGTTAATTCAGACAATAGAAGAAATTGATCAAAGCACTAAAGTTATTAATAATATTGTTTTACAACCACTAGCTTTAAATAGTATTATTCAGTTAGTTGCAGAAACATTAAAAGATAATACAGAACGGGTTAATGATTTAGCAGAATTAATTTGCAATAAGACTGGTGGCAATCCCTTCTTTCTTACCCAATTACTGCAAACTCTTTATCAAGAAAAATTTTTCAAATTTGACTTTAGTAATTGTCAGTGGCAATGGAGCATTGAAGAAATCCAAACCCTTGGTATTACTGACAAAAATGTTGTAGAACTAGTCGCTAGTCACATTCAAAAATTGCCAGAATCTACTCAAAAGGTTCTACAATTAGCAGCTTGTATAGGAGATCAATTTTCATTAGATGTTTTGTCAATTGTTAACGAAAAATCTTTAACTAAAACAGCTTCTACTCTTTACTCAGCATTGCAAGCAGGTTTAATTCTACCTTTAAATGATACTTATAGAATACCTTTAGTATTTGATGAAGATATAGATACTTACAAAGCATCCCCACAATCTTTCTTAGACAATATCATATACAAAATTTCTGGTGTTAGCTATAAATTTTTACATGATCGGGTACAACAAGCAGCATATTACCTCATCCCCGAGTCAGAAAAACAATCTACTCATCTTAAAATTGGTCAGCTACTTCTAAAGCAAACACCATCTGCATCTCTAACAGAAAATATCCTAGATATTGTTAACCAGCTTAATGTAGGTGTAGATTTACTACAACAACAATCAGAAAAAGAAGAACTAGCAAGACTAAACCTTCTAGCTGGTCAAAAAGCCAAGGATGCCACAGCTTATGAAGCTGCTGCTAAGTATTTGAATGTAGGTTTAGGGCTACTTACATCAGGTTCTTGGCAATACAACTATGACATGACACTGAGTTTACATATAGACGCAGCAGAAGCAGAGTATTTAAATGGCAACTTTAACAATTCTGAGAAAATTAGTGAAATAGCCCTACAAAATTTAAACAATATTTTAGAAAAAATTAAAGTTTATGAAATCAAAATTCAATCATATTTGGTACAAAATAGACTCAATGAAGCCTTAGATATTGGGGTGAAAATTTTGGCAGAATTGGAAGTTAAGCTTCCATATAAACCTAATATTTCACATTTTGTAGTTTCAGTATTACAAACGAAGTTGGCTTTAGTAGGGAAGAAAATAGAAAACTTATACTATTTGCCAGAAATGACTGATCCCTATAAACTAGCAGCAATGAAAATATTACTGTTAATTACACCTGCTGCTAGTCAATCTGGTTCCTTGTATTTTCCACTTGCGGTGTTAGCAATGGTTAGATTATCAGTTAAATATGGTAAGTCTGCTGCTGCTGCTTATGGTTATATGCTTTATGGTGCGTTACTATGTAACAACTTTGGTGATATTGAAGGAGGTTATCGATTTGGGAAATTGGGAATTTCTTTAGTTAAACCCATGAATGTCAACTTACTCAAATTTAGAGTTTACCACCTATTCAATGCTATGATCCGGCACTTTAAAGAGCCGATCAAGACAACAATCTCACCATTAGTGGAGGGTATAAATAATAGCTTAGAAGCAGGAGATTTGGAATTTGCTAGTTATAATGCTTGGTGTTTAAGTATTAATTTATTTGTGAGTGGTAATAATTTAGATTCAATCGAATCAAAAATCGATAACTATATTGATATTGTCAATAATTTTAATTTGAAACCTATTAGTTTATGTATAGCCAGTGTTAGACAACATATATTAAATTTTCAGGGTAAATCACTGGAAAATATTGCTTTGATAGGTGATGCATTCAACGAAGAAACAATGCTACCTTCATTAGGCAATAATTCTACCTGGCTCAGTATATTATATCTATGCAAAACTCGCCTAAGTTATTTTTTTGGAAGTTATAATGAAGCAATTAAAAATACTCTGATAGCTAAGAAATATCAAGAGACTAATCCAGGTTTTATGTTTTATTATGTCAGCAATTTTTATCATTCTTTAGCGATGCTGGCTCTATTTACACAAGCTTCACATTCAGAGCAAAAGCAGTACCTAAAACAAATAAAAACCAACCAGAAGCAAATGAAGAAATGGGCGCATCATGCACCCTGTAATTATCAAAATAAATATGACCTAGTAGCAGCAGAAAAAGCACGGGTGTTAGGTCATAAATACCAAACAATGGATTTATATGATCGTGCCATTGCTGGAGCTAAGGAAAATGGCTTCACCCATGAGGAAGCATTAGGGAATGAACTAGCAGCTAAATTTTACCTAGAGCAAGGGAAAGAACAAGTTGCCAAGACTTACATGACAGAAGCTTATTACTGCTATGTGCGCTGGGGAGCATTAGCAAAAGCACAAGACTTAGAAAAACATCATCGTAATTTAATTATTCGTAGCCAAACTTCTCCAGAGTCGCCACAACAAGATATTACTAATACGATTGTTGGCAATCTCAGCCTTGTTCCTGAGAAAACTAGTAGCAATCATGGAGCATTGGACATGGCTACATTTATAAAAGCTGCGGAAGCCATTACCAGTGAAATTGTTTTGGATAATCTACTGAGAAAGCTGCTGACAATTATTTTAGAAAATGCAGCTGCTCAAAAGGGTTGTTTAATTTTGTTGAAAGATAAACAACTATTTATTGAAGCAATTGATACCTCGGACAAAGAATCCACAGTTGTACTTCAGTCAACTCCGGTAGAAACAAGCCAAGATGTACCCATATCTCTGATTCACTATGTTGCCAGAACTCAACAACCCCTGGTATTGAACAACGCTACCCAAGAAACTATCTCCCAAGCAGACCCATATATCCAAAAAGCACAACCCAAATCAGTGTTATGTGCTCCCATTCTCTACCAAAGTAAATTTATTGGTATTGTTTATTTAGAAAATAATCAATCTGCAAGAGTATTTACTGAGAAAGGAATGGAAATTCTCAAACTACTTACCTCCCAAGCTGCGATCGCAATTGAAAATGCCCGTCTCTATGCCTATCAACAAGAAAAATCCCAGGAGTTACAGCAGTCTTTAGAAAAACTGCAACAAACCCAAGCACAACTGGTGCAAACTGAAAAAATCTCTTCTCTAGGGCAGTTGGTGGCTGGTGTAGCTCACGAAGTGAATAATCCTGTCAGCTTTATTATTGGTAACTTAGATCACGTCAGTCAATCCGTTGATGATTTAATTCATCTACTCGAATTGTATCAAAATAATCTAACTTCTCCCCCTAAAGAAATTGCAGAGTGTATCGAGGATATTGAATTGGAGTATTTGTTAGAAGATTTACCCAACATGATTTCCTCCATGCAAGTTGGAGCAGATCGGGTTCTGGATATTATGGAATCTCTGCGAAACTACTCGCGGGTTGATAGTCCAGAGAAGAAACCTACAAATATTCATCAAGGGATAGAAACTACTTTAATGATTTTGCAGAACCGCTTGAAGGCCAAGAAACAACGTCCTGCAATTCAAATAGTGAAAGAATTTGGAGATTTACCAGAGATTAAGTGTTATCCCGGACAGCTAAATCAGGTATTCATGAATTTGTTAGCCAATGCAATCGATGCATTGGATGAATCTAACCAAGGTAAAACCTATAAGGAAATAGAGAAAAGCCCCAATATCATTACAATTCGCACCAAGATAGATAGGGAGTACGTCATTATTAGTATTTCTGATAATGGTCCAGGAATGACAGAGTCAGTCCGGCAAAAATTATTTGAACCTTTCTTTACTACTAAACCAGAAGGTAAAGGTACGGGGTTAGGACTTTCAATTACGACCCAAATTGTGACTGAAAAACATAGTGGTACCATAGAGTGTATTTCTGATATTGGTAAAGGTGCTGAGTTCTTAATTAAAATTCCTTTTTTAGTTGAAAATAATAATATCGGTTGGTGATTTAGTAATTCGTAATTAATGGGTGATAATTTATCATTTTACTCAGCTATTTTATAGTAGATAAAACAACATAATTAATGACTATTATTAAGCATTTTACTAGTTATATGAATCATATCATTATTCATGTCAAGAGATACTTATTAGCTGAATACTGATAATTGATAGCTGATATTTTAATAAAAAAGTTAACAAAAATCGATTATGCATCTACAAATATTAATGTTTATTAATACCTTATTTTTGTCTCAAAATACTTACCAATTAATAAATGTACTCCCTACATAATATCTCTGACATATTCCCAACGTTTTTGGAATATATACCTACTGCGGTGGCTGCATTTGATATGGAAATGCGCTGCCTAACTCATAGCCATAGTTGGTTAAAAGATTATGGTTTAGAAACACAATCTGTGATTGGAAAGTCTTATTATGATGTATTTCCTCAAACTTCAGCACAATGGAAAAAAATTCATCAAAAATGTTTAAATGGCTCTATAGAGAGTGGTGAAGCAGATTGTATAATCTGTGCTGATGGCAGTATTAAATGGGTAAACTGGAAAATTGTCCCTTGGCGCGATCGCAATCAAAAAATTACTGGCATTATATTTTTTTCTGAATTAATTACTAAGCAAAATCAAATAGAATTACAAATTATTAAACTTCAAAAAACAGCTGCGTTATCACATAAAAAGACAATCCAGTTGCAAAAATTAGCAGCAAATTTACCGGAAATGATTTTTCAACTAGTCATGTATCCGGATGGTGAGCAAAGTTTATCTTACGTTAGTCCCGCTTGTCGAGAGTTATACGAAGTAGAATCAGAATATGCAGAGAAAGATATAAACTGGATATATGCATTAATTCATCCAATTGATTTACCTGAATTTGAAAAATCGATATTGGTTTCTGCTCAGACATTAAAACCATTGTCTATAGAACACCGCATTATTACCCCTTCAGGTAAGTGGAAATGCTTACAAGTACAAGCCAGACCAGAAAAACAAGAAAATGGGAATATTGTCTGGGATGGTATGGTAATGGATATTACAGAGCGCAAACAAATTGAAGAAGACTTGCAGAAGTTTGTCTCTTTGGTGGACAATAGCTCTGATTTTATTTGTATTGCTACCCTTGACAATAAAGCATGGTATATCAATGAAGCTGGTCTGAAGCTAGTTGGACTCAACAATCTTCAGCAATTCCAGACAACAGTAATGTTTGATTATCATAGCCCAGAAGACTGGGAATATTTTCAACAGGTAATTGCACCAGTAGTGATGGAAACAGGACGGTGGCAAGGGGAATATCGTCTCAAGCACTTTCAAACCGGGGAACTGATTCCTGTTGACTACACCATCTTTTTAGTTAAAGACCAAAACACTAACAAACCAATCGCTTTTGCTATTGTTACCAGAGATATTACAGAGAGAAAAAATGCAGAATTAGCCTTACGTATATCAGAAGCAAAATATCGAGAAATTGCATCCAGGGAAAAACTTTTAAATAGATTGAGTAGTCAAATTCGTGAATCCTTGGATTTAGATACTGTTTTGGACAAACTAATTCAGGAACTACGTGAGTTATTACAGGTGAATAGTTGTAGTTTTTCCTGGTTGCAGCCAGATTCAAATTCACACTGTTGGAAGACAATTAAAGAGGCAAAAACACCCGATGTACCAAGTTTACTAGACGATATTTCAGCAGAACTGCCTTACGGCAAACGCAATGTTGCCCAATTTGAATTTGTGATCTATTTCTTGTTAAAGCAGGAAATATTCAAAATTGATGATATAAATGATTGTAGGGAACCCATATATCGGCAATTTTTAGAAAATTTGGGAATTAAATCAGAAATCATGCTGCCGATTAAAACCTATTCCCAACGAATTGGGGTAATTACGTGCAGTCACTGGAGTCAAATTCGTCCTTGGAGTGACAGTGAAGTAGAATTACTAGAAGCGGTAGTAGATCAATTGGCGATTACAATTAATCAAGCCGAACTTTATTCTCAAAGTCAAGAAACTGCTGCTGCTGCTCAACAACAAACCAAGGAATTAGAAAAAACCTTACAAAAGCTGCAAAAAACCCAAATTCAGCTGATCCAAAATGAAAAGATGTCGAGTTTGGGACAGTTAGTTGCTGGATTAGCCCATGAAATCAATAATCCTGTGAATTTTATATATGGCAACTTAGAGCATACCAATGCATATATTGAAGATGTTCTAGGACTGCTCAACCTTTATCAGCGAATTTATCGTCAACCGCAGCCGGAAATTAGAGAGCTGATAGAAGAAATAGACCTAGATTATATAGTTTCAGACTTTCCCCAACTCATATCTTCCATGAAAATGGGTTCTGAACGGATTCAAAAAATTGTGCGCTCATTAAGAACTTTTTCTCGTCTTGATGAAGCGGAGATGAAAAAGGTAGATATTCATGAAGGGATTGAAAGTACATTAATGATTCTGCAACATCGTCTTAAACCCAAGCAGAATTATCCCGGCATTAAAATTATCAAAAACTATAGCGTCATACCACATATAGTTTGCTATCCCGGACAACTCAATCAGGTATTTCTCAATTTATTAACCAATGCTATTGACGCTCTAGAAGATGCCGTTACTGACGATGAACTGTTGATCCCTACCATCACTATTGGCACTAAATTAATAGATAATCACCACATTGCTATCCACATTGCTGATAATGGTTTGGGCATGACACCAGAGGTGAAGCAGAAATTATTTGACCCATTTTTTACTACCAAACCCGTTGGTGTGGGTACGGGTTTAGGATTATCAGTTAGCTATCAAATTATTGTTGATAAGCATCATGGTCAAATATCCTTCTCTACTGAAAGGGAGAAAGGCTCAGAATTCATAATTGAAATTCCAGTTTTGCAACCAAATCATACCTGATGCAATTTTAGATTTTATAGCGCTACACGCTAGGGAACTCTTAACTATTAACTATTAACTATTAACTCTTAACTCTTAACAGCAGGCTGTCAAAGGGTTTGCTGGATTTAGAAATATCCGCGCCCCGTCAGGCGTAGTGCTATAGATTTTGCTAGCCATAAATAATTCTCGCGCTTACCGAACGTGGTTAAACTTCAAACTCCTCTATGGCGCAAGGCTTGCACCGCGCCCCAACAACTCCTAATTTCTAACTCCTAACTCCTAATTAGATCCGTAAATACTCTTGCACAATTTGTAATATTCTTTCTGCTGCATGACCATCACCAAAGGGATTAATGGCATTTGCCATTGCTTGATAAGCTGTTGGATCACTCAGTAACTGAGCCGTAGTAGCAACTATTTGCCCTGGTTCAGTTCCCACTAACTTGGCTGTACCAGCAGCTACCGCTTCTGGTCTTTCTGTTGTTTTTCGTAAAACTAACACTGGTTTACCCAAACTGGGCGCTTCCTCCTGCAAACCACCAGAGTCTGTTAATAAAAGATACGATCGCGCGATCGCTCCTACTAATTCGCCATAATCTAAGGGTTCTGTGAGAAAAATTCGGGGATGGTCGCCCAGTAATGCTTGCAATGGCTCTCTGACCGTAGGATTGCGGTGTAGGGGCAGCAACAAGGCAGTATCCGGGAATTTGTCTAATATCTGTAAAAACCCTGCCGCAATTCCTTGTAGTGGCTCTCCCCAATTCTCTCGCCGATGAACCGTTGCTAACAAAACACGATATTGATCCCACTCTAAACCCGGAACATTACAAGCTGGTTCTTTGGCTGCAACTTTTAGTAAAGCATCAATGACGGTGTTCCCCGTCAGATGAATTTCCCCCAATACCCCTGATGCCTTCAAGTTATCCACCGCTAGAGGAGTTGGTGCGAAATGTAACTGAGTCAATTGGGAAATTAACCGTCGATTAGCTTCCTCTGGAAAAGGATTAAATAAATTATCGGTTCTTAAACCCGCTTCCACATGACCCACGGGTATTTTATGATAAAAGGCAGCCAAAGCCGCAGCAAATGCGGTAGTAGTATCTCCTTGAACAATCACTAAAGAAGGTTGCTTTTCTTGAAATAACTTTTCCAAACCCTGCAAACTCCGGCAAGTAATATCACTCAAAGATTGCCCATGCTGCATAATTTCCAAATTGCGATCGCTACTCAGGTTAAACAGTTGCATCACCTGCTCTACCATTTCCCGATGCTGTCCCGTTAAAATGACCTGTGTCTCTAAACCAGAAAAGCTTTGAAACACCTCAATCACCGGAGCTAATTTAATTGCTTCCGGACGAGTGCCCAAAATAATGTAAACTCGTTTTTGGTTAGTCATTAGTAATAGGTCATTTGTCAGTAGTCAATGGTTAATAGTAACCTGAAACAGCCAATAGTCAATGTTTGATAGTAAAATCCTATATGTTGTACCATTCCCTAACAAACATCTAATTTCTGAGCAATTTTTCTTTCAAGCATATTCTAAGATTCCCTTGACAATTGCGATACAGGCTTAACTTGTTACTAATATTCTCGGATAAATGCCAATTAAGCCTAAAAAATGGGTAATTTTTACAAAACTTTACAAGGCAGCACCTGATGACACTAACCTTCTATTTTCGCCGCATGGGTGGCTACCTGCAAGGGAGAATCGGGCTGATGGGCATGGTGACACCGGGCTAAAAAGGGTTTAATTTCGTCTACAAAATTGTGTAACTGTTGAAAACTATCGGGTCGTACCAAAGCCCCGATACCCACTTGTTTGAGTATCTGAATACATTGCTGGAAGTGGCGAGCTAGGGCTTGACCTTGCAACAGGTCATTAGGGCAAGAAAAGAATTTCGTAATTGTCAAAATCGCCTCGGGATTTGTCATGGGGGTGAAGCTAAACTCGCTGCCTTTTTCTAAAAAGAAGATATGAGAGAGGGGTATCGCTTGGGTGGGAAAATTATCAAACTGGCGAATTACCCGCTTAGGGGATGAGGGAAACAGACGGTCTAGGTTAGTACTGTCGTAGCCAAGACCCTCAATGGAAGCAGGCCAAATTTTTACCTGGGGAAAGGCAGGAAGAACCACGACACCATGCTCAGGGGTGACATCAATAGCTACCATATCATCAGAGAGCACTGGGTAGCCTACTTGGGCAAAAGCGGCAGCAGTGGTGGATTTGCCTGCTCCAGGATACCCAGCAAAAATAATTACCTGGTCGTCAACAAGAATGGCACTGGCATGGATCAGTAGGAGATTGCGTTGATGTAGGATTAGCCCCAGAGCCTCGCTGAGAATATACAGACTCAACACCTGACGTTCGATAGCTGTCGCCGTTGGCTCAACAATGAGGCGATTACCGCCCGTTGCCATAAACTTTGCGACTCCTGGCCAGTATAAATACGCTTCTGCCACTGTGCCCCCAAACATGGCCTCAATGCCCTGGCGCGGAATATTGCTGCCCTCCATGGCAGGAAGGTCAACCTGTCCTTGCTGGATATAGAGATCGGAACCAGAATTGCTGCTCGGTAGTTCTGGTAGAGAAAAGTCTGAACGAATATTGAGACTGTAAGCTTGATAAAAATACATGGGCGCGATTGGTATGAATAGAGAATTTCCCATTTGGGAAACAGGAAAAGGGCAGGCAGAACACCCCCTGCTCTTTGAGGAGTCGCGGGTGTGAGCGATCCCCTACTTCTTAAAGAAGTCGGGGATTTGTTACCGAGTCTAGCCTACCTCCTGTAAAAGTGAAGTTTTTTGCCTATTGTCTAGGAAACATTGCCCATCATGTAAACATCCATCGATACCTCATATCCGTCACTACCGACTGGTGGTAATGATGGTGTTCCTTGAGTCAGTTGTTTGACGTTTCCATGGATATTGAGACTGGGCTTTTTGTAAACCCGTTTTTCAGTCAATTTTGATTTCATTGAAAATCTCCGTGTTTTGTCCGATTTATTTTGAGAAGTCGCGGGTGTGAGCGATCCTTGACTTCTTAAAGAAGTCGGGGATCTGTTACCGAGTCTAGCCTACCCCCTGTGAAAGTGAAGTGTTTTGCCTATCGTCCACATTGATCTAGCCAATCACTCAGTGACAAAGAATCAAGTGAACATATGTCACTACCGACTGGTGGTACTGATGCTGTTCCTTGAGTCAGTTGTTTGACGTTTCCATGGATATTGAGACTGGGCTTTTTGTAAACCCGTTTTTCAGTCAATTTTGATTTCATTGAAAATCTCCGTGTTTTGTCCGATTTATTTTGAGGAGTCGCGGGTGTGAGTGCTTCCCGACTTCTTAAAGAAGTCGGGGATCTGTTACCGAGTCTAGCCTACCCCCTGTTAAAGTGAAGTTTTTTGCCTATCGTCTAGGAAACATTGCCCACCCTGTAAACATCCGCCCTTACCGCATCTCCGTCACTACCGACTGGTGGTGGTAATAGTGTTCCTTGAGTCAGTTGTTTGACGCTTCCATAGGTGTTGAGACTGGGCTTTTTGTAAACCCGTTTTTCAGTCAATTTTGATTTCATTGAAAATCTCCTTTTTAGAGTTGTTGGATACTATTTAATTGATAGGCAATAAATAGCTTAAATAATAAGAAAATATAATAATAAATAGATATGTTGAAGAGAGGAGGGTAATAAATCAACAAATCAACTGCAAACTCTCAACTCAATCTCTGCTTAAGCGAAAGGGATACAAAAGCTGACTTACATAGTTTTTAGGCAAACACCAAAAACTTAAACCGTTTTCTGTCGGAAAGTTTTGGTCATGAATACCAGTATCAGGATATTCGTGAAAATCCCTATGCTGAGTGCCAAAAATATAATCCCAAATGCTGAAAACAATGCCAAAGTTCTTGTCAAAATGTCTTACCTCTATGGAATGGTGAATACGATGGGATTGGGGAGTTACTAGTACATATCTCAAAAATCCAAAATTTGTTCTTAAATTGGCATGGTACAAGCGGGGATACCAGGTTCTAAAAAAGATGTAGTAAATCCCCTGTGGTAATGGAATCAGTAACCAATAAAGTGGAAAAATCTGTAATGGATATCCAATCAATGCATCCCCAAAGTGAAATCGGGCATCAGTAAACAAATTCATCTCACACTGGGAGTGGTGGATTGCATGAAACCGCCACAAAAAAGGAATTTTATGCTGCAAAACATGAGCCAGCCATGCCCCAAAGTCGGTAATGAGAATGGCAAGTGTTAAGGTAACCAACTTCGGCAAATGGAGTAAACTCGGCAAATTTATCGAGAACTGACTCAAAAATTGACTGTGCAATCCCCTCAATAGCATGACAAAGGGAATAAGTAACAAAGCCTTGAGAAAGAAATCACCGATAAACCAGATAAAATCTTGCCCGAATCCGGGAGAAAAAACTTTTTGCTTTTTGTTGGCTGGCATCCATAGCTCTAGCACTAAAATAGCTAAAACCATGAGATAAAGTACAGGATTAAAAACCACATCCTTTACCAACTCACGGCAGGTATTCCAGATGGCTTTAGCAATATATCCATCCTGGGACATAGCTACAATAGTCTCAAAGATCCCAGGAGCATACCGGATGGCAGACAGCACCACCAGTATTGCTATTCCTGCGATAACGAATAATTGGCTAATTAGCCACCTCGTTGCCAAAAATCGGTGCTTGCGTTTCATAGCTCCAATACAGTTAGGGGTGTAAAACTTCGTAGGTTGGCTAAATTTCCCATGACCAAAAAATAGACTCTCATCAAGCCGTGTGGATTCATCCGTGGAGAGTCAAAAATGTTTTCCTTATCCTCAAGCCCCTCGATTCATCGATGGGGAAACTGTTAGCGCAGCTCCTTCGTAGGAGGCTAACTGATAACTGAAATGACAACGTTGCCGTCATACTTAACCCAGACATGGGCTTCATGAGGTAGACGATATTTTTTTCACGATTACCTATAGGGTTATAAATGTAAAGAAGTCAAGCAATTGAGGAGCAGAGGGAGAGCAAGTAATTTTGGTGATAAAAATTGGGTAATTTATTTTTTGGAGTTTCCCAAACACAATATTACGAAAAGTTAAATTCATCTTTTTTGTATTATATGGTACATAAATTACATAAAACCACCAATATAATTTATATTTTGCTGTAAGCTGCCGTAGCATTCAAAATTCACAGCAGCAAGGCAGGAGGCAGTCCAAGCTAATACAAATATAGATATACAATGTAAATGCGTATGATCTTATGACCTATTTATAACCATGAAAAAACCCGGATTTACCGGGCGGATGCGCTGTTTGTCGAATTTAGTATAAATTTTTATAAATCTATATTACAGGTTAAAGGACAAGCTGCATAAACGGTTGCTTGCATTTCTTCTGACTCTCCATGTAGCCAGCTTAACCACTTGACTTCCTTGGGATGAATTCCTTTCGCAGTCAAAACTCCTGCTCCAACAACCACAGCTAAGACATTAAATGATATTAAACCACCCGCCACCAACAAAACAGCACTCATCGGCATTACAGATTGTAAAATAACCGTCAACAGGCATCCGACCGTAGCCATCAAAACAACTAAAGGAAAACCGACAACCAATAGGCATACTGCCAATGTGAAAGTCCAAATCAAAAAGCTTTTGATCGTTAACAAGGAGTAGGTATTGCCTAAATTAGATGTTTGAGACAAAGCCATCATTAATTTCCTCCCAAATTGATAACAGGAATTTTAATTGAGAAACATCTCTCTGGTGCTGATTTGCATCGGGATCAATGTTTAATGATGTCCAGTATATAAAAACCTATTGAGAATATGATCATTTATTTAATAAAATTAACACTTTAGATCCAGAACACTTCAACTAAAGTCCTGCTAAGGATTTGGGGTATAAGATAATTTTGCCATCTATCTTCAGAGGGAGAGATAAAAATTGCCCACGCTCTTAAAAGCAAGGAACCAGAAAGAATTATTGTCATGCTTAGTTACGTGTTTATTCTCTGGTTAACCAGTTTTCACACCGTGAAGTACTAGTGGTTCGTCCCATTAATTTTGATAGTTGATTGTAGTGCGGGCCGGACAGCCCGCTTCCTTATGACAGCAGGGAGCGAGACGCTCCCACTACAATTGTTTACTTATCATAACTAATGCAATTAATCACTAGTACTTCACCACATTAATTTTGCCTGGTTAACGGAGTAGGAGCCGGAAATCTCCCTGCTTGGAAATAGGGAGCGAGACGCTCCCACTACAATTGTTTTACCCCGCAGAATTAATGTGGCGCAATACTAGGGCGTATTTTCAAACCCCTAAACCCTCAGGCTAAAGCCTGGGGCTACACGAGCCAAGCCCACCTGCGTGGGCTAAAACCTTGATTTGACCTAGTCCGCGCAGGCGGACTTAGTACGTGTAGCCGCACCCTTCCAGGGTGTCGGCGACTTTGAAAACACGCCCTAGCCTACTAGCCTGTTGTAAAACTGGAAGCCCACACAGCGTCCGAAGGAGGGGTATGTGGTAGTTCACAGACCATAGAAGATAATAATTAAAGGAGGAATAACCATAGCCATCAACATACTTAAAGGGGCGCCTACTCGAAAGAAATCCAGAAACTTATAACCGCCAGCACCATAGACCATAGTATTGGTTTGATATCCTATGGGAGTCATAAAACTACAAGAAGCTGCAAAAGAGACTGATAACATAAATGCCAAAGGATTAAGGTGAAGATTTTCTGCCACTTGTACTGCTATGGGTAACAGCAAAATCACCGCCGCACTATTGGAAAGAACTTCCGTCATCAAAGAAGCGATCGCAAAGAAAAAAGTCAGCAACCAATAACCAGAAAAATTTCCCCCTATCTGCACCAGATATTCAGCTAGTAATTGAGTTGCACCAGAATTATTCATGGCGATTCCCAGAGGAATTAACCCAGCCAAGAGAAAAATAATTTCCCAGCGCACCGCATCATAAATTTCTCTGGGTTTAAGACAGCCTGTAACTACCATCAAAACTACACCCATCAAAGAACTGACGAGAATAGGTAGGATTTGAAACGCAGATAGAATAACCACACCCGCTGCGATCGCAATGGCAATACCAGCCTTGGAATGACGAGGATTTTCCATCTCTCGCTGCATGATCAACAGTAAATTTTTACTGGTTTGTAATCCTAATAAACTTTGTTGGGGGCCACTAACCAGCAATACATCGCCAAAACATAGGGGAGTCTGTCCCAAGCGATCGCGGGTTAGTTCTTGACCCCGACGGATTGCCAAAACTGTGACATTATATCGCTGTCGGAAACGTAGTTCTTTGAGAGTAGAACCAATTAAATTGGATTCAGGGGGAATTAAGACCTCGGCGATTCCTTCTTGATGAGAACTCAATTCTGCTGTTAGGGAATGATGGCGAAATTTGACTTCTGGTAAAATTTCAATTCCTTGTTGATTTTTGATGTGTAATAAATCTTCCCTTCCACCCCTAACCAGGAGAATACAACCTGCTCGTAATTTTTTATCCCCTAGGGGTTGGGAAAAATGTACCCCACCGCAAATCATTTCCAATACGTCCACATCAAACAGGCGTTGCAGACGACTACTATTTAGGGTTTGTCCTACTAAGGAAGAGCGTGGGGGAATAACAATTTCGCTGATATAGTCCTTGAGGTTATATTCGTAACTAACAATATCATTACTTAATGGTTGGCGTTGTTCTAATAAACGGGGTGCAACTATTGCTAAATAGCTCAAACCAAGGATAAAGGTTATTATTCCTAGTGGTGTAAATTGAAATAAACTAAATGCTCCATATCCTAATTTCTCAGATAGACCACTAGCTAAAACATTAGTTGAAGTACCCAGAACAGTAGTCATCCCACCTAGAATAGTGATGTATGACAATGGTAATAACAGTAATGATACGGAGATTTTTTGTTTAACACACCAATTCTCAACTATTGGTAAAAATACTGCCAACACAGCAGTATTGTTAATTAAGCCAGTAATCGGGCCAGCTATTAATCCCAGGGTGAGAATTTGTCTAGTAGGGTGTCTTCCTCCCCATTGAAATAACCACTGGTTGATGATTTGCAGCGATCCTGTGCGGGTAATCCCTGCACTGAGGATAAACATTGCCATGACAGTGATGGTTGCTGGGTTACTGAAACCCGAAATACTTTCTTCTGGTGTTACTAAACCTAATACTGCCAACAGAACCAACACCATCATAGCCACTATATCTGATGATACCCATTCCCCAACAAAGCAAACTAGAGCCAGTACGGTCACTATTAGGGTCAGAGCAATAGACATATGGTTGCATTCCTATTAACGTCTTAGATTACTTAGGACTGGAGTGTCCTAACTAGTCTAAACTCCAATTACTAGTTATTAACGATAATTTTGGGCTTGGGTTTCAAACAAATTAGCATAGAGACCACCTAATTGCATCAACTCATCATGGGAACCACTTTCGGTAATAGAACCATTATCCATGACATAAATGCGATCGGCCATTTTTACTGTAGATAAACGATGGCTAATCAAAATCGCAGCTTGGTGTTTAATTAGTTGACGAAACTGTTCAAACACCTCATACTCTGCCTTCGGATCCATAGCACTGGTAGGTTCATCCAGAACTATTACCTGGGAGTGTCGCAAAAATGCCCTTGCCAAAGCTATTTTTTGCCACTGACCAATGCTCAGCTCTTCTCCTTGGTCAAATAATTTACCTAAAACTGTTTGATATCCTTGAGGTAACTTACTAATCACCTCATCAGCACCAGAGCTACGAGCCGCACTAAATATGGCTTCAGCTTCCGGAGCTAGCTCAGTGTTGCCTAACCAAATATTTTCTTGGGCTGTAAAATTATACTTCGCATAATCCTGAAAAATTACACTAATTTCTCGACGTAATTCAGCAATTTTAAAGTTCCGCAGATCAATCCCATCAATCGCAATTTTGCCCGCAGTTGGGTCA
The DNA here is from genome assembly GCA_030066045.1 of Calothrix sp. MO_167.B12. Lineage (GTDB taxonomy): Bacteria > Cyanobacteriota > Cyanobacteriia > Cyanobacteriales > Nostocaceae > Calothrix_A. The sequence goes on along the minus strand of JASJCJ010000092.1, from coordinate 13,664 downwards.
TATAATCGACATAGAAGTTTAATTAAAGTGGTTTTCCCAGAACCATTTTCCCCAACTAAAGCCACCACCTCCCCTGGTTTAATTTTCAGGTTAATATCCTTCAGTGCTTGACGAGTGGTGGTAGAGTATTGAAAACTGACGCGATCGAAAACAATACCCCTATCTATCGGTTTGGGCACAGGTACAGGATTTGAGGGATCAACTAATTTTGGCTGCAAATCAAGAAATTCGTACAGATTAGCTAAAAATAAATTATCTTCATATAGGGAAGATGCACTAGTCAACAAACCTTTGATATTGTTTTGTCCCCGTTGTAAAGCTTGGTGGTAGAGGACTAAATCCCCTAACCTAAGAATCCCGTGAATAGCTTGATAGACAATGAAGGCATAAACACCAAAGATTAAAATTCCTGCTGTGGCTTCGGCAGCAAAGTTAGCTAAAGAACGTTTGGTAAAAATGGCAAGACTTTCTTTATATATTTGCCGTCGGATACGCAGATACCATTGGCTGAATAACCCACCCAAATCAAACAAGCGAATTTCTTTGGCAAATTGGTCTGACGTTAGCATCCAACCCAAATACATTGCTTGCCGTTGTGGTGGTGTCCATTTGCGCTGCCAATCATACATGATACGGCTAAATTTTACCCGCACTACCATTGCAGGCAAAGCACCAACAAATAAGATGCCAATAATTCCCCAATGTAGCGATAGTAATAAGCCAATCATCGCTACTAAGGAAACTGCATTTTGACCAGCTTGTGCCAAACGATTTAAGATTTGGGGAGGTCGATAGGGCGCTTCTTGCTGGGCACGTTGCAGAGCATCATAGTAGCGAGCATTTTCATAATATTCTAGGTCAGCTGCTACTGATTTAGCGTTGATAATACCCTGCATATAGTCAGTCACCCTTTGGGAATGGGCAGTAGTAACTAGTTCTGTTAAGGAATTGCAAAGGGCGTTTATTACAGTGATAGAACCCGCTATGGCAATTAAAAATAATACTTGATAAAAGGCTGCTGCTTTATCAGCATTGGTGAGGTTGGCAGCGACTTGATCTATGATTAGTTTGGTTAAATAGATGGAGATTACTGGTAGTATGCCTTGGATGGTTAGCAGAATTATGCGAGCCATTGTCCAACCAGGACTGCTTTGCCATACTAGGCGTAGCGCAGGTAACAGGCGTAATGTTTGTTGGATTTTGTTTGTGAATACCTTTCCTGCTTGCATAATTTCATGCTCTCCTAGAAACTACTGGAGAAGGAATTGGAGCAAACTCTTGACAAACAGTTTCTTTTGAGTGTTCCACCACTAAATTGACTAACTTTGGCAGCTCAGATAGAGAAAGTCGTCGTTGAAAATGATAAATGGGCACATTCTGAACCAGAGTTGTACATTGTTGAAGATGTGAACCGACAAAAGTTGGATGTGTCAATAAACTGGCAGCACGGGAGTGACGTACAAGTTCAACAAAGGCTTGTTGAGGATTAAGCTTGGTTATATTGTGATCTGTCCCTTGGGAAAGTACGTATATACCTTGTAATGGTACAGAAGTTTGGCAAAACCCATCCATTAGTTTGTGGGCTACTTTTTCCGTTTGGGAATGAATTTGTGGTAGGCTGCCAGCATGATACCCCAAAGAAGTAGCAGCATCCGGCAAAAGCTTAACTTGAGGAAATGCAGGAATCACTTCAGGGTAGTCTTTTTTGAATTCAATACTTGTCACATCTTCTGTGAGAATACTATATCCCTGAGTATGGAAAGCATCAGCCAAGGTAGACTTACCTGCTCCTGAATAACCCAAAAAAGCGATCGCAAAATTATTTACAACAACACAACTGGCGTGTAAAACTAGCAAGCCACGCTGGCGGAGTAATATAGATAAGATCGGTCCAAGAATAATTGTGCGTAAAAGGGATACTTCTACATCTGCAGCCGGTTCAACGAAAATTTCACGTCCTTGGATAACTGCGAAGCTAGCAACTCCGGCAACTTCTCCCACAAAAGTGCTACCTCTATTAGATATAATTTCATCCGAGTTATTCAGCTTACCTATGCGTAAGAATACATTTGGTGGTTGTTGAGTAATTGTCAGTTCAGGTAGAGAAATTTCCGAGTCAATACTCAGATTATAAGCTCTGTACATAAATGCTTTCAGGTTTGTTTCAATTAATGCACAGGGTAAATTATTATACTCACCCTTGGAATTGTTCCGATTGTAATCATCGGAACAATTCAATTTGTGCAAAATAATTACAGGCTAAGGTTTAAACAATACAAGCCACTGTAGGCTAGGAGAATTTACAATCTACACAAGTGATCTATTCCCCTGTAACTATATCCTTTGAGGATACTGGATCAGAATTAACATCCTCTCCTACTTACTGCATCAGTCAATACACCTGTATTATTTAGGAATAACAACTCCATCTCTAGAACCCGATGCGCCGATCACGCTGCCCGGGAATGTCTTACCATTGAACTCAAAAGTATCACTGGCTCCAGATCTACCATAGGCTTGGGTGATATCTTCTATACTCCCATGCATGGTTAATTGGGGAATGATGTATGGTTTTTTCATGATTTTAGTCTCCTTGGTTTCAGTGCTTTTTTGAAGCAATTAGTTACTACTTTTGCAAGTAAAAGTGCATAAGTTCAGGTAGGAGCAGACTTGAACAGTACTGCCCCTAGTCTGACTTATGGCTGCATCCCTTTACAGCCCAACCATAGCGACATAATAACTGTTTTCCAAACAGTCATTATGTCCTCATCTGTAGGCTGTTTTTCAGATACAATCCTGTGATAAGAATTCTGTACAACATTCAAATTGACAAATTCTTGTATGCCATTGGGATGATCAAAAATGACATCTTTAATGATTTGGCGATCCAACTGTAATAGCCCACGTTGGAAATTGGGAGTCATTGATGTTTTTCCACCACGCCATTGTATTTCCTGGGGAAGAATACCATCCATTGCTCGCCGCATCACAATTCGTGACCAACCTTGATTAAGTTTTTGCTCAGGTGGTAAGGCTAGGCAAAATTCAATCAATCGTTTATCCATAAAAGGATGACGGGATTCAAGGGAAAAGCTGGCTGCACAAGAATCTACCAATTCCAGGGTATGGGTAAATAAACCGGAAGTTAAAGATTGCCATTGATCTTCTCTGACACTCAAGGGTGCATCTTGATTTACATTCCTATTCTCACTACTTTGATTTATACCCATTTTTTGGGCAAAGTCTGGGTGAAGGAGACAAGGTTGAGGATCTTGATGTTGATTATGCTTTTTCCCTAATTGTCTAAAGTGTAATAAAGACTGGGGAATGATAGGTTTGAGACCATAACGCAGAAAAAGTTGCTTAGGGGAGACGGTAAAGTGTTGACTAATTCCATTTGCAACTTGAGCAAAAGTTAGCCATTTCCATTGCCGTGCTAATTCCTCTAGATAAGACAATCCATACTGGTAGAGAAGTGCGCTCGGGCAAGTATCAAAATGCTGGGATACGGCTTTGCCTTCCGCTACAAATGTATGCCACTCACCCCGACGTGCTAACTCAGCGAAGTATAGTTCTCCATGAGAAACGGTAGTATCTCCATCAAAACCATCGAGAGATATCCGAATTCCTGCTTGTTGCATAGCACGATTCAAACCCCAAACCAGAAAATGACTAGGGCCAATAAACCCTTCATCCTCACATTCAAAAAATTGCTTCCACTCTGATAGGGGACCAAATCTGTCAGCATTTACATAGTGAGGAATATAATTTCCGGATGCTAGGATGGGATTAATGAACTGCCGCTCATCACATTCTGGTACATCGTCGAAGATGTTTGAGAATGTATGTAATGCACTCCCTCCCTGCTGCTGCAACAAATGCTGTGCAGTACAAGTAACACTAGAAGAGTCTAACCCACCACTGAGGTGTGAACCTATTGGAAAAGCACTACGCAGACGACATTTTACTGCTTGTGTAAATAACTCTTGAAATGCATCTGCATACTCTTGAGCTGAATTCAGCTTTAGCTCAGATGGGCATTTTAAAGACCAATATGAATCTAGTCTCACTCCTGTTTCAGCCCTGATGGTCAAGATATGGCCGGGAGGCAAGCGATAAATATTTTCGTAAGAAGTGATGGATTTATTTTCCATCATCGAATTAGATAAGTATTCGGCAATTCCTCTTTGATTTAGTTGTCGTGGAACCTCCTTTAAACTAAACAGAGCTTTTATTTCAGAAGCGAATATAAATACTCTATTACTGCAATAATAGTAAAAAGGTTTAATCCCAAAGTGGTCTCTGGCGCAGAATAATTGCTCCTTCCGTTCATCCCAAATTGCAAAGGCAAAATCGCCTAATAACTTATCTGGGCACTGTTCTCCCCATTTTTCATATGCCGCCAATATCAATTGACTATCTGTAACTTTTTCTGCTGGACAGTCATTTACCTCCAAGACAGAAATCAATTCATCTCGGTTATCTATGCGAGCATCTGCCGTGATCACTAAATCACCAGATGAACTCACTAGAGGCAGTTTCTCGAGTAAAGATTCTGGTGTTGTCCACAACATTCGATGTCCTAAACCTATAGACTCAGAACACCAAACATCAGCTCCATCAGGACCTCGATGAGCTAAAATATCTACCATGCGTCCTAGCTGTTCAGACTCTACTGAACGACCATCAAGATTGTAGATACCAACAATACCACTCATAATCTATATCTCTGCTAAAGAAGGCATGGGAGTAAAACGGGAAAGATCTTGAAGATTGCCTATAACAACTTTCCCTTGATACTCAATCCAGGCATGAGCTTCTAACCTGCTTCCTTCTCCCTTGGCTATTCCAATTCGGAATTCGGGGAAGTACCCATATCGATTCATTAGTATTTGTGTAGTTAAAGCACGCGCTAAGCATTTTGCTCCACCTGGCATATACCGACTACTTACATTTACAGCATTAATAATTTTATTCAGGTCTTTTTTTTCAAAATTTTGACTTTGATTTAAGGGCTGACTGAATTTGTCTAGCTGTTGACGTAAGCTTTTAAATGGTAATAGCCATAAACCTAATCTAATCGAAAGTAGTAATAAAAAGGTGTTAATTAAAAGTAAGCGATCGCTATTTTCTAGTTGCCAAAACTTACACAACCACTTCATTTTTAACCTCAATTAATCCTTTAGCCTCTAGCTCCTGAAGTAATGCTAATAAATCGCGATCGCACTGTTCGGGTTCGACTTCATATTCTTCTAAAATGGCATTTTTAATTTCTTCTACAGTCTTTGATTCTTGAATCAAATTCCAGATACTAGCACCTACTTGATTTAGACCATAATAAATTCCAGTACTCAATTGCAGAATCACTGATTCTCCAGCTAAATCAGATGAGATTTGTTCTTTCGCAGCTACAATAACTGCTTCATTCTTTACCATTTGCTTCAAAGGAAATAATACTTACAGTAGTATATCGTAATGTTACTGTAGATAGGCTGTAATTACAGTCTCTTTATAAAAGGATTACAATTGCAATAAACTCTGAAGAAAAATAAATTTTATTGTATGATATATTTTACATTTCTATCGTAATTATTGATTTTTTATCTCCTTCTTTTTTCTCTGTGCTTTCAGCCTCTGGAGCAGTTTTTTCTCATTCCAATGTAGCCAGAATTGATATGATTTATGAATAAAAAATTGGATGATTTTTGTCAATACATCCAAGTATAGAAATTAATCGATAAGTAGGTAGAAGTAATTAAATGCAACACTAAACATCGCCCCGCATGAAGAAACCCCTCTCCTTGATAAGGAGAGGGGCTAGGGGTGAGGTTTTACATTTAATTTGACCCAGTTCCTTATGATAATGATAATCAAAAAGAAAGTAAAGATAAGCGTATCATACTAACGTCATAGCTCTCTCAATCCGAATCAAAAGATGAAGATTCTTGAGAAGAATATCCAGAATAATTCCCTATATTAAAATTTAAAATTCAACATTTCTAGCTCTATTTTGTACTAAGAGCCGAATTGGTCTGAGGAAATAATAGAGAAAATAAACGGAGCGAGGTAAAGGAAAAAAATCTCGGTCTTTGGCAGTTGGTCTTAATAATCTTTTAATTGGGGTACTAATATAGGTAATAAAACACTTGAGACTATACCTTAATCTATCTTCTAAACATTCCATAGCCTGGAAATGAAAAGTAAAACTTTGAAGGGTATACTCTTTTTGACACGGATATTTAGTTTCACCTCGAAGGCGTTGATTTACTTGTATTGCCAAGACTGGAATTTGTGCATCGGCATCAATTTTGTTCTGGACTTTTTCTGGTAAATTTGTTCCTAGAATATTGCTAGCTAAAAAGCATCCCAGCAAAAGCATCCGCTCAACACCCAGTGTTTTTGCTTGTGGAAGTAATTCTTCCCAATCTATATCATGTTTTTGGATAAGTTGAGCAATATCACATATCCATCCCAATTTTTCCCAAAAGCTTTTACTCCCATGAATACAAAGATAAAGAAGCAAATCTTCTGCCCGAAAACTGAGTACTTTCTTGCCAAGAAAAGATACTGGTTGTAAATGTTGCCAGAAATAATTTAAGTCAGCAGATAAAGTAAATAAGTATCCCGCAATAAGTCTACTGTGTAGATCTATATGTACCATATTGTCGTTGCGTGCCAGTGAATACTCACCCCAGTCCTTGCTGACAGCAACTTCTTGGGCTTCTGTCAAAAACCACCAAGCTGTAGAGCAATATCCCTGAGACTTTAATAAGTCTTTAGCTTTGAGAAAGTCTTTCTCTCTAACCAAGATATCTAAATCGCAGTATGTTCGTAGTGATACATTACCGTAGGCTTGAGCAGCAAGGACTGGTCCTTTGAAGGGGATAGCTGAAATACCATTAGCCTCAAATAAATTCAGGAGTTTGAGCAGTTCGTGGCTCAGGAATAAGTTTTGGGCAGTATTGGTGTGAAAAATTGTCTGTAACTGAGACAAGACATTTTGAGGAATAGTTTTTGGGGATATGTTATTTAAGTTTTTGTAGAGAAGGGGTATAACTCCATGACGAGCAGCAATATCTACCAAATAAGACCAGTTGATGTCTTCTTGTAGTAAAACTTGAATGCGTTCAGCTGTTTTGTTATCTATGGAAGTGCGAGCACAGCAAAAAAGTAATTCATTTTCTAACTGAGTTCTCACAACTCTGACTGGGGATGAAATGAGATTTATCATCTTATAGATATTGTTTTTTTGTCAGAATAAATTTTTTAGCGTTATTGAATTGAATATCAAACTTAAAAATCAGGCAGGTATTTTAAACTAAGTAGATAGGTGGAATTAAATGTAAGATGCTTACCTCACCCCCAGCCCCTCTCCTTATTAAGGAGAGGGGTGCCGTCAGGCGGGGTGAGATTTTATATTTAATTTGACCCAGTTACTTGTAAATATTTCTCTCTGTGCCTGGAGCATCTGGAGCGTGAGACAAATTTATATCTTAATTCAACAACGCTAATTTTTTTAATTATTGTACACCCCAGTGGTCTTGCCAGATTGGACGAGCTGTCCGAATGATTTCCAGAGGAAGACGTCGTCCACGACAAATGCAGTATATAAAAATGATACATACTTGCAAGCTATATAAAATAGAAGTATCGTGAGTACCAATTGTAACTGCTGTTATTAATAAACCAAATATTAAGCAAAGAAGTAATTGTATTATGTTTTTATATGAATTAGACCAATTGCCTTGGGCATATCGATAAATCATATAGATAATCCAACGAGAAATGACTTGGGCAACCAATATCATTGTACCAATGACATTTGTTGCAGTTAGAACTAAGAAACCGAAATATCTACAAACTTGCAATATTGGGTAAATCCAGACTCTAGTCTTCTTATCAAGATGATTGTATATCCAGTAGGTAAGTCTGACAAAAATTAATAAAGCAAGCCAACATATAGAATCAATCGCAATTCTTTGTAATTGGAAAGTATTTAATGAAGTATTTAAAACATCATTAATCATTCCCTGAGAAGATTCCAAAAGTATGATTCCAGGAATAGCAAAGACTGCTGACCAAATCCAAGGCTGCCATAAATTTATTCTTTTTTTGTAACGTTGATAGTTTTCTGATAAAACTGGCTTCTTCTCAAATTTTTCACTTACCAAATCATTTTCCATATAACCAACTTCATAGATGCACCAGAAAGAGAGCATGAGGAATGTAAGACTAATGGCATGGGAAATAGGATGTGAACTTAGCCAGCTAGAAGCAAGGATTAAGCAGAACAAGTCATTACCCAGAATTTCTTTGAGAAAATATCCTGGTTTTCTCTTAACACGTTCAATATAAAAAAATGGGATATATACATCATCCATTGCATGGACAGTTTTTGCCTCTGACCAAACAATAAGACAAGGTTTGGAAACGAAAGAGAGTAATGGTAAATCTTGTATGGAATCAGTAATGACAATGGAATGCTTAACTATCTCATCACCCAATTTATTAGTCACCATCGCTAATTTACCCTGAAAACGGTCTATAACACCCTTCCAAAAGCGACAACCTATTATATCAATATCATTGACATCTATAGGTAAGTGTTTAGCTATGGGACGTACAATAAAGTCGAAGCCAAGAGTAGCAATAATTACATTTGCCTGATAATTTTGATTAATTGCTTGAATCAAAGTTGTGTTGCCATAAGCCAGAGCAAGTTGTTTTGCTTGCCATTGCCACAAAATTAAAGTCCAAGGGAAAAATATAGTTGCAACGACCACTCTGAGCCAATCCCTCGATGATTCTCCTTTAATTGGACTAGGTAGCCAATTCCAGGGTTTAAGAAAACTCAAAATGCTTAATAATATAGCTCCTAATATACGAGGTCGTAAACTATTGAGATATTCTTCCGTGGAATTGCGTAGAAATATAGTCTCATCAAAATCTATAAGGATTGGCGTATTTTTCTGTGCAGTCTGAATCAGGTGTACTACTTCATCCGAATGTATTTGTTTTTTCGCGACTATATTATTGACATTATTAACTTCTGTCTTAAGCATTTGAAGTAAATAGTAGCATGATTAACATTGACACAAGTAATGCTACTATATATGCTCTATATCTGCGGTGTAATTAGATCCTCTTCATACAAACATTAAAATCGCAATACAATTACAATAACATTCGGAAAAATAAATTATACAATCTAGATTAAGCAACTAAAATAACCCAGTCAGGCTGAGTTTAAAATAAATACTTATCAAGCTATTTATTCACCAATTCAGTACTAAACTTGTCATATGAAATCCGGTAAATTAGTTATCATTAAGGACATGGTGCAAAAATATTGAAATTCTTTCTCACCCTACATTACTGCGCTCTTAGCGATAAGTATTTAACCGGATTTCATATCATAAATTAATAGGCACCTGTCTTTTGCAAGACTACCTTCACTGTTTTGAGTAAAATTCGCAAATCTAGCCAGAGTGACCAATTTTCAATGTAGTTAATGTCCAGTTTGACCGCATCTTCAAAACTCTCAATATTAGAGCGACCAGAAACTTGCCATAATCCTGTGATGCCAGGTAAAACTTCTTGGCGAATGAAGTGTTTTTTTGTAAATTTACTGACATCTCTCTTTGGTAAAGGGCGAGGCCCAACAAGACTCATTTGACCCAATAAAACATTGAACAATTGTGGCAATTCATCCAAGCTGTAACGACGCAAAAATTTACCAATATGGGTGATGCGAGGATCATCTTTAACCTTAAACAACACACCATCTTTGATTTCATTCTTGGCTTCTAAGGCTGCTTGTAATTTCTCTGCATTCGCAACCATTGTCCGGAATTTCCAAATCCTGAACTTCTGACCATGCAAACCAATTCTTTCTTGTTTAAAAAAGACTGATCCAGGAGAATCTAACCTAATCAATACTGCAATCGATAAATACAAAGGTGAAAAGAAAAATAATAAAATACTTGCAAAAACAACATCAAAACATCGCTTGATCCAAAAATCACTTCCTGTAATTATTGGTGCTGGAATTGTTATAAATTTAACTTCATTAGTATTCCATAATAAGGATTTGGGATAAGAAATTTCCTTATTTGGGAGTATCCGTAAGGTAATACCAGCATTTTGAAAATGCCAAGAGATATACAGACGATTTTTAATTGCATTCCAAGAGACAAAAGCTTCTACTATTCCCTGTTTGCGTAGCTCTTTAAATGTTGTCTCTCTCTTAGCTAAATCTAGACAGCTAGGATCGGCAATTTTCTGAATGTTGTAACAATTCTCTGTTTCTATTAATTTAATATGATGCTTTTCGTCTTCGTGATCGGTAATCAAAATAATAGGGTGACGAATGGCTCCTTTATCACGTAACAGGTTAGTGACAAAATCAAATAACAAGCGGCTGGTACAGATTAAGACTATCGATAATATCCAAAACAGGAGGAAAGTTGAACGAGATACATAGTAATGTGGTGCATATAAAAAAGCGACAAGTAAGAGAAAAGATTCTCCTAGAGAGACAGCTTTGATAATATCTAAATAGTTACGACGATTACTACCTGCTTTGTATAGTTTTCTAGCTGCAATCACACCTATTTGTACAGTGATAGTTAGTAGCAAAAAAGAAGATTCTTGTGTCCAAGGTGATTCTACTGTTGCCCCATATATAACTGCTAAATTCCATGCTACGGTTAGAGCTATGACATCTAGTAATACGAGTATTGCTACCCGGAATAATTTAATTGCTAATCCTTTTTGTATCGTCGTAACTTGGGCTGTTCTGATATCTGGTTTGAGATTGACTAATGGTGGTGAAATGGGATTGGAAATCATTGTTCCTAATTTTTCTCGTATTTTTGCTGTTGAATGTGATTCTGATGATGGTAAATCAATAAGGTAGATGTCTAGAGGTAGTTAAAGAGTCGTAGGTGTTTATATCTCCGACTTCTTTAAGGATAGAAATAGCAAATAGGGGCTAATACCCCCCATATGCCCACAAATTGGTTGGTTACAGACTTAGCATTACTACGTCTCTACATCTGGTAGGATGGTGAAAAATCATGATGTGTGTGAGGGGCAATACCCCTGATTCACCAGCAATATCCTTTAAGAAGTCGGGGAGCTGTTACCCCTGATAATAAATGAAATATAATACTAATGTTACACCACATTAGCTATGAGGGATAAAACAATTGTAGTGGGAGCGTCTCGCTCCCTGTTTCCAGAAAGGGGGCTTTGGGGTCCACACTACAATAAACTATCAAAATTAATGGGACAGAGTACTAAGCATTAGCTAGACTCATCGAGGAAACTAAAATGTCTGCAACTTCGGGACGAGAGAATTCTGGAGGTGGTGTCTGACCATTTTTGAGCATCTCGCGGACCTTAGTACCTGATAAATGTATTCTTTCAGAAGGGCTACTAGGACTAGTTTTAGCTGTTGCCATTGACTGGGTACGAGTGCAGTAGAAAGCATGATCGAATTTCAAAGGAGCGATCGCCAATTCTTGGGGTGTAAACTGATCAAAGATATGCTGTGCATCGTATGTTCCATAGTAGGAACCAACACCCGCGTGGTCTCGTCCAACAATGAAGTGGGTACAACCATAATTTTGACGAGCGATCGCATGCATAATTGCTTCTCTAGGTCCAGCATAGCGCATAGCGGCAGGAAACACACTCAAAAATACTCGGTTTTGGGGGTAGTATTTATCCATCAGAGCAAGATAACAGCGCATACGCACGCTAGCAGGAATGTCATCAGCTTTTGTCATACCCACTAGAGGATTGATAAATAGTCCATCCACAAGTTCTAGAGCTATCTTGGTAATATACTCATGGGCACGATGGATCGGATTGCGAGTCTGAAAAGCAACAATCCGATTCCAATTATTTTTTTCAAACTCCCTTCTAGTTTCTTCTGGAGTCAGGCGATGCTGGAGAAAGTCATTGTAAGGAATGGGGTTAATCAACTTCACTGGACCACCAAGGTAAACTTCTCCCTCTGCATACATTCCTTTGACCCCAGGATGTGCATCATCGGTGGTCAGATATACTTTCTGAGCTTCTAGTTCTCGATCCGGCTTGAATTTACTAGTAATTGTCATCACAGCCAGGATCTCTCCATTCGGATGAGCCAAGGCAATTTCTGAATCTAACTGGTAAACAGAAGCAATAGACTCAGGGACTTGCAATGTAACCGGAATACTCCAAGCAAGACCCGAGTCAAGACGCATATCTTTAACGATAGAGTAGTATTCATTCTCGCCTACAAAACCTGTTAGAGGGCTGTAAACTCCTGTAGTGATACATTCTAAATCAGCAATGTTACGGGTAGAAAGTGTCAGGCAAGGAAGATGTTGAGCTTTTTCTAAGATATTCAGGCGTTCTTGTCCGTGCAGGCGACAATCTATAAGTTCACCACCATGAGCTGTAATCAAATTATTCGTGGATAACATTATTTACTTTCCTCTTGATGATTTTGGTGTAAAATTTGACTCAGCGTGAAAATCAGAACGTAAAATTAAGCCTGTAGCGATCGCTAAAAAGAATGTGACAAATAAATCCTTGTAGAGACGTAGCAATGCTACGTCTCTACCGAAGAATATGTTGCAATTTATTGCATCGGTATAACTTATATTAGATTAACCCTATTGCAATTATATTTTTCCTTCATATACCTCATGATTCATGAGTTGAAATTGAGATTCGAGAGAGTATTTTTGAATAGTACTTAAAACTTTATCTACGCTCTCTTCTAAGTTTTCTCCATCTGTTCTACATTCAACTTCAGGCTGGGTTGGTGGTTCATAAGGGTCATCAATCCCCGTAAAGTTTTTAATTTCTCCAGCTCTAGCTCTTTTATATAAGCCTTTTACATCTCTCTGCTCACAAACTTTGAGTGGAGCATTGACATAAACTTCAATAAAATTACCAATCTTATTTCTAACTTCATTTCTAATCTCGCGGTATGGAGAAATTGCCGAGACTAATACAATTACACCATTACGAGTTAGTAAATGTGCTACAAATCCAATGCGACGAATGTTCTCGTCTCTATCTGCTTTACTAAAGCCTAATCCCTTGGTGAGGTTCTCGCGTACTATGTCACCATCGAGAACCTCAACTTTATATCCTTGAGAGCGTAGCTTTTCCTCTACTGCCCGACAGATGGTAGTTTTACCAGCACCGCTCAAGCCAGTGAACCAAACTGTCATACCATTTTGTTGTATTTGCATTTCATTACTCCTCATAACCAATAAAAACAAATTGACGCTGTTTACGTCTCTTATGTATTGTAACCATGAATTTTGAGTTTAGATGCGATCGCTCATCCGCTATTTTACTCAAAACTTATGTAGTCTTTGTTCACCATATAATTCAATTGGAAAATATTTAGCATGGATTCAAAACTTTCCTAACCTCTCCCGCAAAACACGATATAAAAACAGTGGATTTCCAACCACATAGCGTTCCCACAGGCGTTGAGGTTCTGTGATCAATCTTGTTAACCACTCCAGTCCACGATCAGTCATCCAACGCGGACCTCTGTATACATTGCCAGTATAAAAATCAAGGCAAGCGCCTAAAGGTAAAAACACTTTTGCATCAATTTGATTTAAATGATTGAGAATCCAACGTTCTTG
>JASJCJ010000091.1 GCA_030066045.1 Calothrix sp. MO_167.B12 | reverse complement strand
TTTACGCTCTGTAGCAAGGCAATTCCCGGCATACAGGGAAGTGGGTAAGTACTACTCCTCTGCTTACCTATCCCCGAAAGGGGTACGGCTAATAAATTAGCCGTGTCGTGTTGACTCCGTGGTCTCAAGACACACGGTTTCCACACTCCCGGAGATTTTTAGATGAAATTATGAACTGGCTAGCCCACTTATTGTTATCTGAACGCAATATTGAAAGTCGTTTGGGAAATCTAGTTGCTGATTTAGTCAAAGGAGTGGCACGTCGGGATTTAAACGATGGTATCCATCGCGGCATTGAGTGCCATCAAAGTATCGATATATTTACTGATAGTCATGATATTGTGCGTCGCAGTAAACAGCGTCTCAATACACAATATAGAAGATTTTCCGGCATCCTGGTAGATGTTTTTTATGACCATTTTTTAGCAAAAAATTGGTCTTGTTTTTCCCCACAACCTTTAGAAGTATTTACTGCTGAAATTTATCAATCCTTCCAAGCCTATAGGGGAGAACTACCCCCAGCAGTGAGGGATATTATTCGTCGGATGTCGAGGGAAGATTGGTTGGGTGCTTACCAGCAAATTACAGGTGTGGAAAATACCTTAAGGAGGATATCACAAAAATTATCCGCCCGTCGGCAAAGGGATTTTTCATTGCATCATGGAATTAATGAATTGAAGGCACACTATCATGATTTGTCAGCAGATTTTCTGGAATTTTTCCCAGAATTATCACTGCACGTACATAATTGGTATAGCGCTACGCGCAAGTCAAAAGTCAAAAGTCAAAAGTCACTAGTAAATAATATCGAGTCCGGGTGATTACTCTGAAAAAATAAGGCAGAAGGCAGTCCCGATGAAAAAATTTCACCATCAAGCATGAAAATGATTTTCCTCAACTCACTCCTAACTCCTAACTCCTCACTTATAAGTCAGAAGGCAGAAGGGAAGATGATTTTACTTGTTTATTCCATTCATAGCGAGAGGATTTAATTCTTTATTACTTATTACTTATTACTTGGATAAACCACAATGGTGGAAAAAACAAAGCCTAGTTACTCTGTTGCTTGGACACAAAAAATTGCTGAAATTCCCCAATCAGCTTGGGATGCTTTGGCAATGCCGTTAAAAACTCCATTTTTAGAGTGGGAGTGGCTGTATAATTTAGAAGTATCTGGTAGTGCGATCGCAAGAAATGGTTGGCTACCTAACCATTTAACACTATGGCGGGAAAAAAACCTAATTGCTGCGGCTCCCTTATATATTAAGGGACACAGTTACGGTGAGTTTGTCTTTGACCATCAATGGGCTAATTTAGCGGAACGTTTGGGGGTAGATTATTATCCCAAAATGTTGGGGATGTCTCCTTTTACCCCGGTGGAAGGTTATCGATTTTTGATTGCACCAGGGGAAGATGAGGCAGAAATTACGGCGATGATGGTACATGAAATAGATGCTTTCTGTATCAAACACCGTTTAAGTGGTTGTCATTTCCTATTTGTCGATCCTCAATGGAAACCATTAATTGAAAATCAAGGTTTTACTGCTTGGTTACACCACAGCTATATCTGGGAAAATCTGGGATTTAACGACTTTGATGACTACCTAGCTGTATTTAATGCCAACCAACGTCGTAATATCAAGCGGGAACGCAAGGCGATGGGGAAAGCTGGTTTACAACTACAAAGCTTAACTGGCGATCGCATTTCCAATTCTTTGTTAGAGTTAATGTATGATTTCTACGCCGACACCTGTGACAAGTTTGGTTGGTGGGGAAGTAAGTACCTAACTAAGAGATTTTTTGAACTATTACATAACTATCGTCACCGGCTTCTGTTGGTAGCTGCTTACAGCGAGCATGACGAGCGTCAACCCTTAGGAATGTCTTTCTGCATATTTAAAGAGGAGCGCTTGTATGGGCGTTATTGGGGAAGCTTTCAGGAAATAAATAACCTACATTTTAATGCTTGTTATTATGCACCCATTGACTGGGCGATCGCAAACAATATGCAACTATTCGATCCTGGTGCTGGGGGAAGACATAAAAAACGTCGCGGTTTCCCTGCTAAACCCAATCATAGTTTACACCGTTTTTATAGCGATCGCTTGCAGCATATTTTATGTGCTTACATCGGTGAAGTGAATGAGTTGGAACAGGAGGAAATTGATGGCATTAATGCAGAATTGCCTTTCAGTCAAAAATGAGTCGTCACCTCACCCTCGCTTTTTACTGCGTAAAAATCTTTCCCTCTCCTTAATAAGGAGAGGGATGTCCGATAGGACAGGGTGAGGTTTTGTATTTTATTTCATCTTGAATCCTTAGATCCCGATGCTTAGATCCCCGACTTCTATCCTACAAATCCCTATAATGTGCGGATATTTATTGAAGAAGTCGGGGATCTTTATACCTATCTCCTAAACCTTTCTGTCCTCTGTGTTCTCTGCGCCTGGAGCGGTTTTTTAATCAGTAATCTTTGGGCGGGATAGGAGTAACGTGGCGGAATAAGGAGATTTCCAGAATTACCACAGCAACTGACAATTCATCATCAACGGATGTGATGAGAATATTTGTCCCACACCATATTTACCGTAGGGGCGCAATGCTTGCGCCCTCTGACTTGGTAACAGGTGAGATTATTTTCATAAACCACATAATCTGAAAATTGACGTTACATACAAAGCGGGCAAGATGCCCGCACTACAAATTTCAGCCTAGTAACCAGGGTTTGGAGGCTCCGCTTCCTGTTATCGGAGTTGCTGCAAGTGTCATCAGCATCAGAGGATCGCAAACTACTGATTTCCTTAATATTTCACCTCAAAATAGTAACTTTTGCTACAATATCTCCATCGCTTAAAACATTCTCTAAGTACATTTTGCCATTCCAAAATTTATACCCAACAATACTTACAGTTTTTCAATGCTTGGGCAATAAATATACGGATAATACATAGAAAATTTTAAAAAATATATATTTTAAATTACAATCAAACACTATATAGATTAAGTATTTTTTGGTATATTGCAAGTGAAATTTTAATTCTTTATTAATTTATTTGCATTTTCTAAAAACCTTTTCCGTATTTTTACGTGTATGTGGAGTCTCACCCCTAAAAACTTCAGGGAAATGACGAATACTGTCAAAATGTGCTTATAGATATACTTTTCTTGAAATGAAAAGATTAAAAATAATTTGTGTACAAAATCAATATTTTTACTCTTTTCCTTTTTTATGAGTTTTTAAGTTTATCAGGGTTTATCTGCAAGGGCTAATCAATAATCATATGTAAATGAGTCGTTGGTGCTGAGTCCTAAATTATTAATACCCATTTTGTTAATAGCCTTTGGCTGACTGGTACTCAACCAAAGGCTATTAAGAGGAATGGTCAAATTGTCTCAGGCTGACTGGTACTCAGCCAAAAACATAAAACTATCAACTGAGAACTAAAAATGAAAAATCATAACTTCAACGTCTTTGGGATAGACGTTAGCTCTCTACTGTCTATTTTAGCAAACTCAAGCGATCGTTTACTTGTAGTAATTGCAATCGTATTTGTTATTGGTATTGGTATTGGAATAAATTATAAACCTACACAAAAGAACCCGCCACTACCTACCCAAACTCGTCAATATACTCTTGTGGACTATGAAAAATTGAGATTGGGAATGTTGCTAGTACAAGTACAGGGTAGTTTAGGTGGTGGTGGCACTGAGACCAAACGTACTACCATAAATAGAGTATTTATTTGGAAAAATCTTGATGGTTCTAAAATCACTGCAACTTTTACCGATGGTAAGTTAACCCATAAAGAGCAAACAGGATTGTAGATAGAGCTTGCGAAAAAAGTCTTTGGGTAAGGGTAGGGAACTTTTAACAGATAACAGGAAACTGTTTTATCCCTGATTTTTTCTATTCTTTTTACCAGAAAAAATTATCAATGCAAGTTTTTTAAGCTTCATACCCCTAAGGGAATTGCACTTTTTAGTTTAGAAATAACCTGAAACCCTTATTATTTCATCCAATCTCAAAAGTTGTCAATCTAGTGACTTTATTTAATCCGCGTTCCTTAAGCAATGGCTACGTAAGAAATCTTCGACTTCAACAAATGTGGGTTGAGCTTTAATTGCTCCTAATTTAGTTGTCGTAATTGCTCCTACAGCACTAGCATAGGTAACAATTTCCTTGATGATTTCTGGATTAGTCAAACAGTAAATGCCATATTTGAGTATCTGAAAAATTATTCCCGCGTTGAAAGCATCTCCTGCTCCTTTAGTATCTTGAACATTAACAGAAAAGGCAGGTAAATTGCCTTCATTTTCTCCCATATAATAACTGCAACCTCTTTCATTTGCAGTTATTAACACACCTTTAAGATTGCTAAAGGATTGAGCAATTGCTTTGGGATCGGTAGTTTTAAATAACAATTGTGCTTCATCAACAGTTAACTTGAGAAAATTTACATATTTCATGAAATCCAATATTTCTTGAAAAGGATTGTCTATTTCTTCCCAAAACATTGGCTCCCAGTTTATATCGACGAAAACTTGTGTATCATACAACTTTGCTAAACTAATCGCCTTGTAAATTGCTTCCCTACTTTTAGGATAAGCAAGTTCCAAAGTTCCCAAAACCAGCCAATCTACTTCTTTAAACAAAGAGATAGGTAATAATTCAGCACAGAGATAAGCATCAGCAAATTCTGCTGAGTTACCACCACCAAATCCAACGAACTTGGAGCTACCTATTTCGTCCCTAAGCAAATAGATATTTCTTGTAGGTGCTGTATGATGACGCTGCACACCTGTACAATCTACTCCAGATTCTTTTAGTAAATTTATCAATAGTTCTCCTTGCTTATCTTTAGCTATACAACCAATAAAAGCAGTAGGAATACCTAATTTTACCAAAGCACAAGCCGTATTAGCTGGTGCCCCACCTGGAAAATACTGCCAAGATGTAACTTTTTTGAAAAATTTTTCAGGTTGTCTAGAAAAACAATCAAATAACATTTCACCCATGCAGATGACACTAATTTTTTTCATAAATGACTCGATTGCATTAGCTTATAACTGTTAGTTCTACTTTTTGAGTTAGCAATTTCTTATAAAGGCTGTTCAAATGACCAACTGTTTTTGCCAAACTAAAATATTTATTTACTCGGTTAGAGGCATTGATACTCAACTGTTTAGCCCAAACCTTATTTGTTAAAATCCGGTCGATCGCTTCAGTAAATAATTCAATATTCTGGGGAGGTACTAACAAGCCAGTTTCCTCATGTATAACCGTGTACTTTAAACCACCAACATCTGAAGCGACAACTGGAGTACCGCAAGCCATAGCTTCTATTGCGACTAGACCGAACAGTTCATAGTGACTGGGTATTACACACACATCCGCACAGGCGTAGTAAAAAGGCAACATATCGTGGTCAACTCGACCAACAAATAAAGTTCTTTCTGAAAGTCCTACTTCTTGAACAATTTGCTCAATTCGCTTACGTTCTGAGCCATCTATGCGATCCGGGCAACTTCCTCCCACAATTACCAATCTTAGATCGCCCGTCAATCGAGTTTTAGACCTCGCGCAGGCTCGAACCATTGTCTCTATACCTTTGCGAGGATCAAATCGTCCCACATACAAAACAATTTGTTCAGTTTGTTTTAATCCTAACTTAGTTCGGGCTTCTGACTTCAGTATTGGATGAAAAAGGTCAATATTTGTTCCCAAAGGAATAAGCTCCATACATCCCTTTTGAGAAACTAGATTACGCAGGTCTTCTTTCTCTTGCAGACTATTTACAACTACACAATCTGCTTGTTCAAGAATCTGCTGCTCAACTCTTAGTCGAGTTCCTGCAATTTCAGGTAGCTGAGTCAAGGTTTTGTACTTTAAAGAAGTTTCGTATTTAACTATACCTAAAGAGAGATAAGTATGAACTAACTTAATGTTAGTGAGATTTTTTAATTCCAGACCAATCCAGGCTGAAAGCCAATAGTTTGTATGAACTATTGGGTAGTATATGTTTTCTTGCTTTCTAAAAGCCTCAAATGCTGCAACAAATTGAGGCATATAATCAAAAATATGATCCCTAGGAATAAACTTTTCTGGACCTGCAACTAAACGGATCGTGCGACAGTAAGGAGAATTTTGAACGATCGCAGGGTCTTCTTTGTTGATCTTGCGAGTAAATATATCTACCCACCAGCCGAAAGTCGGCAGTATTTCACCCAATTGACGAACATAAACACTTTGACCACCTGCCTCTTCTACACCAGTTTCTGTAGAAGGATCGCCATGATCGGAAATTATGGCAATTCTATGTCGATCAAAGAGTAATTTGTTAGGAAGTTTTTTGTGATTAATCAAATTATCCATTCTGAGCCTAAAATTATATCCCACATTCCGCACCCTAGGGTGTCACACAGTATAATAACTTAATTGTTTCTATTTATTAAGACATAAATTATACTGAAAAATTAATTCCAGTAATTTTTGGTCTTCGCTAACTGTTATACCTATTTGAAAAAAGAATACAACACATAATTGGCTGGAGGGTGCAAGCATTGCACCCCTACAGTTGGATCTATTGCAAACATTTTTTGATTTGGTATTAGAAATATTATCAATAGTGGGGATGACATAGTTCACAAGATAAAATTAATACCCTTACTTCGGTTATGATTACCACATTGCTGATCGCTACATTTTGTTTCCTTAATCTTTCTTTATAGTTCTATCGCTTACATGAGTACCTTAAACCCAGTTTAAAACTTTCAATTTATTGCCAGATAAAAGTTTTGGGGACTTTCTCTATCTTGTGGTTTGGAGAAACTCAGAGAAATATAATTATGTAATCCTATCTTAGTCTAGTAAGAAGAGATTGAACCCCTTCTGCTTCTCTTGCCATGCCAAGCTGATTAAAACCATCAAGTGCTTGTTCTGCCCATTGACGAGCTTTCTCTAAATTGCCTTTTGCTTTCTCTAAACGTGCATAAGAAATTTGGTAACAAACAATTCGCCTTTTGAGATTATTTTTTTCAGCTACAGGTAAACCTCTATTCAGTAGCTTTTCTGCTTCATCAAGTTTACCTTTTATGATTGCAATATCAGCTAACCAATTTTGTGCATAATTGCTATAACGGTGCCACTCAATTTCTATTGCTTGACTCTTCACTTCTTGGAATAGCTGATTAGCTTGGTCATACTGTTGTTCAAGAAAAAATATTTCGGCTCTACTATATGAAACAGTTATTAAACGTCGAATACGATAACGATTTTTCATATCAGCATCACGTATAATTTGCTCTTGAGTATCCAACCAAGTGCGTGCTTCATTATATTCTTCTTGTACTATATGTAATTGTGCAATATTGTGGGCGATGAAATCTTGAACTTTCAAATCTCCGTAATTGCGAAGTTCCCAAGCTCTAGTCAATAAATCCCTTGCTTTTCGAGAATTCTCTGGTGAATACCGGCGTATATATGACCAACTTGCACTAGTTGCCATCTCCAAGAAGGTTACCCAGTCGTCACGCAATTCTGCTTGTTCGATTAACCATTCTATCCAACGAATTCGCTCGCGCCAATAACCATAACCATAAGCACGCTCATGAAGATGTTGCCAGAAGTTTGTGACATTTCTGTAATCATTTTGGCCTGCACACCATTCAATCACGTCTATCAAGTTCCCCCATTCTTCTCGTAGCTGAAAATATCCACTTTCCGTAGGACCCCAATCAACACCGCCAGCCTTCTTAGCGAAGTTTAAATACCACTCTACCCAGCGTTGTCGTGCTCCATTTTCAAAATCTGGATCAGCATCAATTTCTGCTTGGATGTAGGAACGTGTTATGGGAAGTATATTGTAACGACTATCCTTACTTTGACTGTAACGATCATCCCTACTTTGAATGACTAAAGAAATTTGTTGTAGATGTTCTAAGGCATTCTGAAATGTAAAGATGGACTTAGTTTGTAACCCTGCAACTGCTTTAAGAGCATCACGAACAGGAGGATCTCTAAAAATCGCTAATGCCATCAAAATTTTATGAGTTGCTTGTCCTCTTAAACTGATGGCATGTTGGGAAAAAATAAAATGAGCAACATCTCCCTCCGCAGACTGCAAATCATGTAATACTGTTTCAAAAGACCTGCTGTTTGCTAACCGACCAATAGCATACACAATGACTATGGGAATGCCGTCTGTAGCCTTATAAAGCTGTCTTTGTTTGTCCTCTGTAAGACAAATTGTGTCGTCTTTTTTCACCTCCAGTTCCTGCTGAATCAACTGTAAACTCTCAGCCTCTGGAAGCGAAGTTAATCGAATATTAACGTAGATAGATTTTTGTTCACGAGTAGTGATTATAGACTTAACAGTGCGAGGTAAATCAACTAGAAAACTTAGCACATTCTCTTTGTCATCTACTGTTTCTAAATTGTCTACAAGTAGTAACGTTCGTTGCTTGTCAAGGCTTTTATGTACAGAGTGAAGCACTTCTTCAGGAGTTGCTTCAGTAATAATAGTGTCGTCTTTTAAGGTACTGGCAATTTCTCGGAAAATATCGCTTAAGTTACGCTGTTTTTGAGATGTAGGCAAGATTCCTGTAGGAAAAAGCTTTTGCAACTTTGCTGAAGTAAAAATAATAGCATCAAATGTAGGTGTATTCGGCAGATTTCTCTGGCTAGCTTCCAGGCATTGGTAGGCAACTTCGATTGCTAAAGTGGTTTTACCTACGCCCCCAATACCATCAATTGTAATAATAGGAGCTGCATGGTCAGGAGAAAGGTACTTTAACAAATCCGTTTTCTCCTTTTCGCGACCGACAAAAGCGTTGTAGGTTGGTGCTGGGAGATTATGACGAATATTTCTCTCCCTAAAAACAATATTTTGCCATTCCATTCCTAATTTCTCACAAATGTCAACGAAGTAAGAAAAATCAATGCGATCGCCACGAAAAAATTTTCCCACAGTATCTCTACTGCATTGGAGAGCTTTTGCCAGAGCCTGTTGAGTTCTATAGCCATTCTGTTGTAAAGCTGATTTGACTGCTGGCAAGTATGCAGGATCAACTTGACGTGAGCGTCGTGACATAGCTCGCTATACTTATTAGCAACAACAATTATTTTGCATCACAAACCGGAATTTTCATAGGTCATTTAAGAAAGTCAGTGAAAGTCAGTGAAAGTCAGTCATAAGTCCGGCATAATTTCTGCATAGGAGAAAAGTCAGTCATAAGTCAGGCTTTTCTACAACTCTTCTCAGGTAACCCATATTTCAGAATAGAATTGTCGAGTGAAATTAGACATCATGAAACAATCTAACAAATGTAGGAGAGTGAATGGGAATAAAAAATTAGAAGAGCAGTCTAAATCTAAAGCTCCAACAAATTATCCATTTATTTCATGGAAACTTATACAGCGCATATTAGTTGTATTGACGCTGTTAAAAACAGTTATTGAACTAGTCTTTATGTTTCCAGAATTGGGTTTAGATGTTAGTAGTGATAAATTCAAAAAACTGCCTCCTATCACTACATCGCCTAATCCTAGACAAGCTCACACAGAGTGTCCCAGTGCAGCTAAAAGTAGTGCCACAAGTGTCTTTTAGCCTTAGATTTGAATCTGCATTAAAACTTAATACAGTTTCTAGTGGTCTATCGCATTAGTTCTGAGGGGTAAAACAATTGTAGTGGGAGCGTCTCGCTCCCTGCTGTAAGGAAGTGAGCTTTGGAACCCTAACTACAGCAGCCTTTCAAAATTAATGCGATGAACTACTAGTGGTCTGTCCCATTAATTTTGACCAGTCACGATTGTTTAGCTCCCCGACTTCTTCAAGAAGTTGGGGAGCTGTGACCCTAAAAACTAATTTGCTGGAGTCCTAGAAGCTTTTGAGATATATAGCTGTTTTGTTTGATGAACCTGCCATAGCTGGGATTGCTACATTTGTGTCACCAGATTTACTCCTTGTTCGGGAGTTAATACAATCTGAGCATCAAAAACTTGACGCTCCGCGTATCGCAATCATCAGCCCAAAAACGTCGGCTAAAACCCTGACTATTTCCTCAAATTCCCAAAATTTTCGGTCTACTGGAAATCAAATACAAGCAAATCCCGAAAGTATTACCAAAATCGGGATGATTTGGTGTAAACAAACTACTACACTTAAATATGTAGTATCCCTCATATAACCATGACTGAAGCTGACAACTTTACATAGTTAAAGATTGCCAGTCACAAGTTTGCATAAAATTGTTTTGATTATGACTATGGATTTGACAGTTGAAAATTTAGCACAGATAGATAATCGCTTATCTCAGCGTCACATTGACCTCGATCCTAATGGCTATTTTATTATTTATCTGGATCGGGAAGCTAGTCTTATTTGTGCCAAGCATTTTACCAATATAATTGATGAGCGTGGTTTGGCTGTCGATCCAGAAACAGGAAAGGTAATTCCCGCCCGTGGTAAAGTAGAACGAACTCACACCACTGTTTATACTGGTAGGACTGCCAAGGAGTTGTGTGTAGAACTATTTGAGAAAACCAAACCCTGTCCAGTAACTATGTTCGACCATGCAGCTTATCTGGGTAGAGAATTTACCAAAGCGGAAATGGCTTTAGTATCAGGGGAAGAATATATACAAGATTAGGGAGTAGGGTGGGCAGTGCCCACCTTACTTTATCCTTCAGAAGAGGGTTGGTTGACTTGGTAAATATAATAGGTTGCCATCGGAATGATAGTGGCAGCAACCAATAATCCTATTACCCAAGCGGTTGCATTACCTCGATCCACTTCATCCGCCTTCACAAAATTAGATTCTAATTGTACATTATCAACAATTTCTGGTGGACCTGGATCGGGTTGTCCTGATAATACAGCAACTATACGATCGCTCGCATCAAAAAAGGCTTGATTGTATTTATTCCCATTTCGCAATGGTGCCATTAATGTTTCCGATACTACACTCTCGGCAATTTCATCGGACATCAAAGACTTGATGCGATCGCCTGTGACAATTGCTGGACTATTAGTCA
Source organism: Calothrix sp. MO_167.B12 (assembly GCA_030066045.1). Lineage (GTDB taxonomy): Bacteria > Cyanobacteriota > Cyanobacteriia > Cyanobacteriales > Nostocaceae > Calothrix_A. The sequence continues at coordinate 23,470 of JASJCJ010000091.1, read as the reverse complement.
GTGTATCAACCATTAACAAGGTTTGATTCGCCTGTGCTTCTGGTGTAGGGAACCATTTTTTAAACAGTGCTTGGGTAAAACTGATAGGTGTTTCCCCGTAATCAAGACGACGAATAGTTACTATTCTTACTTCATTGCCAGTTTGGTCAGCCAATTCCTTCAAGGTATTGCTAATGCTACCTTCATTACTCCGGCTGAGTACTTCTGCTTCATCTACAATCCAAGTAGAATCCCCAGCTTTCAGAGTAGGCATATCATACAAACCCGTCGCCAAAGCTGGTGTGGTAAACAATGCCATTGACATTGCGATCGCCAATAATATAATTAGCTTGTGGTAAATATATTTTTGCCAGTAATATAATTGCTTGAGGAGCTGTTTCATAGGTAAATTCTTAAAACAAACTTCCACCAAGTATACCGAAAACTAGTACCTCTGCGCGGAAGTCAACCGCTTTCTGGCTCCCACTACCGCATATTTTTGAAAAATTGGGATGCTCCCGGGAAAATGTTTGAACCTAGTCCCCCAGGGGAAAATCCCACAACCTGCTGATGAAAATGCTTTGTGACTAACTCCTCAAGAGCGCACGCAATGCGCCTCTACAAACTCCGCGCTGATTAACTATTTTCAAGCTAGCCTCACTCTCCAAGAAGCCACGCTTAGCACGTCTACATGGAAGTTTGTACACAACCAAGGATGAAAATACTTCTCTGACTCTGGGCGGGGAAACCCCGCACCTACTCCTTCACTCCATCACTCCCTCACTCCCTCACTCCTTCACTCCATCACTCCTTCACTCCTTCCCTCCTTCCCTCCTTCCCTCCTTCCCTCCATCACTCCCTCACTCCCTCACCAGCTATGCTGTCTTGAAAAAGCGGATAATTTCCCGCACATGCTCCAAAAATTGTCCATCGGTGGAAAGTTGAGCAATGGCTTGTCTGGCTTCCCGAGATAAACTTTCGTGTTCTTTTTGATTGGTGGCGCGTAATTGTTCTACATTTGCAGTTATTCGCGCTAAAGCTTTGCGAGTTTCTTCTGTATCTCTTTGTTGTTTACTAGTTAATGAATGAGAATTATCTGGGTTGAGTTGTTCTTCTAAGCGTTTGACGGTTGTTTCCACAGTTTGTACTCGGTGACGCAATTCCACAATGTCTTCCCGGGGATATTTAAACTCTTGACGAATCATTGTCAAACGGGCGTATAAATACTGATACGCGCTAATGGCTGGACGTAAACCTGTTAATAGTAAAGCCGCACCAGAACCAAGATATCCTACTGCACTCACACCAGTCACCGCTAGGATGTAAAGACCAAGTGCTGATACTAAGTGTAAACCAATGGCAAGCAGTAGCGATCGCTTTGACAATACCTGAACATAATTAAGTTGTTTTTCATCTACGGGAATGTTCTTTTTAGTGGATTGTTCTGCTTCTGCTAACACTTCCTTGGCTTGAAAGTGTATATTCCACGGGACTGTGACAATTACCAATAACCACCAAAAACTGGCACCACCAATAATCCAATCTAATAAATTACCCACAGGGATATGTAACCATTGGAAAATTCCAAAGGCTAGAAGTACGGAAACAAAAATTCCAATAGTGGAACTGATAAATAGGTTAAAATACATCTTTTCCCCTCCCCTTAGTGTTCCACTTCCATCTTGTCTGGGAAAGGTTAGGGGTTCTCAGGGGTTGTGATGGTTTGAACAGTTACACACAATCAACTATCTACCATCAACGAATCCCAGGTTAATTAGAATGTGATAGTTTGCCAACTTACACAACACCCTGTCAAGAGCGCAAATCCCTCTCCTTAATAAGGAGAGGGAAAGATTTTTACGCAGTAAAAAGCGAGGGTGAGGTTAGATAGAAGTAGCTCTTAATATTTTCTTAAACTTTCGTCCGATCAGTTAAAATTTCATAACCAGTATTTGTCACCAACACAGTATGCTCAAACTGAGCCGATAGGGAATTATCAACCGTGACAGCCGTCCATCTGTCTGACAAAATCCGGGTGAATCTGGAACCTGCATTCAAAATCGGTTCAATTGCCAAAGTCATTCCCGCACGCAATTTGACATTAGGCATATCCTTGGTGCGGAAGTTGAACACGGAAGGTTCTTCGTGTAAATTACGACCTACTCCATGTCCAGTGAAATCTTCTACCACACTAAACCCATTTGCCTTGACATGATCTTCAATGGCTCCTGCTATATCAAGTAGGTAATTTCCAGCCTTGACTTGTTCAATACCTTTGTAAAGACTTTCTTCCGCTACACGAATTAGTTTTGCAGCTTCTGGAGTTACTTCCTCAACGGCGATGGTAATACAGGAGTCTCCATGAAAACCTTGATAAAAAGCACCCGTATCTACCTTTAATACATCCCCTGTACGGATAACTTTTTTAGCATTAGGGATTCCATGTACAACTTCATTGTTAATACTAGAACAAATAGAAGCAGGAAAGCCGTGATAACCCTTAAAACTAGGAGTTGCATCCATTTCTCGGATACGTTTTTCCGCATAAGCATCCAAGTCAGCAGTCGTCATTCCTGGCTGTACCAACTCAGAAATTTCCTTGAGGACTGTGGCAACAATTTTGGCAGATTGTCGCATAATCTCTATTTCGCGCTGGGATTTAATTTCAATTCCTCGGCGTTGTCTTTTGGGACGCTTTTCTTGAGTGGGTTGGGAAATTAAGTTGCTGAAGATGTTCATGGGAAGTTAGTTAAGTTGTTTTTGCCTTAGGGCTGAGATGGGGATAGTTTGTTTAGTTTAGTTGAGAATCAATTTCTATATATATTTAAGTTAACTTATTTTGGGGAATGGGGCAGTAGAAATAGGGGTATATATAAATTTATGTTGGTTTGCAAGCAATAAATGCCGTGTGTGCCTTGGGGAGATGAAAATTACCGTAGTTATCCATTGTTTCTACCTGGAAACCAACTTTTTGTAATTGCTTTTCTACCTCTGTTGCTGGATATAACCGCAGATGGTGTGTTTCATCATCCCGCCTATATTGTTCTCCTACTTGGCGAAAGGTAATAATTCGCCTAGTTAATATCCCTTGCTTTATATTTTCTTCCTTTTCTACCAGTACTATCCAATCCTCTCCTGCGGTAAAACTTTGGGTTTTCCCATTAGTTACCTGTCCTGGTTCTGCTATGTCGAAGATGAATACACCTCCGGGTGCTAAAGCATTGTGTATGCGTTGAAACAGGTTAACCAGGTTTTGTGTATTGTTGCCTGTATCAAATAGATAGTTAACACATTCGCCAATGGAAATTGCCGCATCACATGGAGGAATTTCTACTTGGAAAAGAGACTCAACTAAAAATTCAGCATTTGGTACTCGCTTCCGAGCAATGTCAATTAATGACTGAGAAATATCGACTCCTAAAACATGATAATTGGCTTTGATCAGTTCTTGTGCCGATAATCCACTACCACAGCCCAAGTCTACTACTAAACCCTCATCTATTTTGTTCTGGTTGAGGATTTGCAAAATACCAGGAATTGATTTGAGAGCATAGTCCCGGAAACCAATATCATGAATGTAGGCAAGGTCTTTTTTATACCACGCTGCCATTTCCTATTTTCCACTCACTAGGGCAATTTTACCCATCATACCTGCTTCTGTGTGTCCAGCAATGGTACAACGTAGCTGATAACTACCTGGTTTCATGGGAACAAAGACCCACTCAGCCTCGGCTTGAGGCTTTAATTCCAGTTCGTGAATAGCTCCTTTGACTTCCACATTGCCAGCTTCCACTTTTTGTGTCCAGATGGCATCTGCAAAATCCTTGGCAGTGAAATAATGTTTTTGGGGACTGGGATTGGTGAGTTTCAGTTTGTAGCGTTTCCCAGTTGTAAATTCCAGGTTATTGGGTACAAATTTGAGTTCACCAGCACTCGTACCTAAGCTTACTGTTACTTCTGTTGCTGGTTTCTTAAGTAGATTCACGGTCGCGCTGGCTGCCAAGGCTGAATTATTTGCGATCGCAAATGAGCATAAGGTAATTACCATGACTACCACAATACTCAAGGAAACTTTGTAAATCTTCACTAAATATTTCATTTATTACTTATTACGTATTACTTATTACTTATTACTTATTACTTACTTCTTCTCCCATGCTACTATCTGCAACGATCGCAGGACCGGCAGTAACTACAATAATTTTATCTGGGTGCAGCAGCTCACGGGCAGCTTGATTTACTTGCTTGAGGTTAACAGCTTGAATTTTGTTAGTAAAATTGCGTAACTCTTCTGGCTGAAAACCATACACTTGATTCATGAGGATTTTGTTGGTTAATTCCTCTGGGTTAGCTAAGGAAACGTTGTAATTACTAATTAAAGTACTTTTAGCTACCTCTATTTCCTTAGAAGTGACACCCCGACGATGAATTTCATCTAGAAGTTTGCGGGTACTAGCGATCGCTTTTCTGGCATTTTCTGGTGCAGTTTGCATTTCAATAGCAAATGTACCAAAATTCTTACCTGCGTGTACAGAACTATAAATACCATAAGTCAAACCTTGGCGATCACGAATTTCTGCACCCAGGCGACTAGATACGGTATCGCCACCCAAAATTTGGTTTAATACCAAGGCTGGGTAAAATCTCTTATCTCTACGTTTAATCCCTGTATTACCCATGTAAGTAATAGCTTGGGCTTTGCCACTCACCACCGGATTTAACTGTACTATTTGCTCGGGGATATTGACTGCTGGATAGTTCAGTTTTGGGGGAGATGTATTAACTTGCCAATTGCCAAATTCTGATGCGATTAGCGATCGCACTTTTTCTGGCTGAAAATCTCCTGCGATTACTAGTGTAGTACTTTCTGGACGGTAATGTTTAGCGTTAAAGGCTCGGGCATCTTCAGGGCTAATATTTTTTAAACTCGTACTACTAGGAAAGTTATGTAAAGGATGATGCTTGGGATAAACTGATTGCACAAAGGTTTTAATGGCAACTTCTGCGGGATCTTCTGCATTTTGAACCAACTTGCTCAATGCTTTTTGCCGACTTATTGACAATTCTTTTTTGGGGAAAGTCGGATTTTGGATCACATCTGCCAATGTCTTGATTAATACAGGTACATCGTCCCTTAAACTACTGCCCTGAATCTGTACTCCCTCACGATATGTTTCAAAATCCAAGTTAGCTCCCTTGATTGCTAAACTATTAGCGATCGCTAAACTATCTTTACCTTGAGTTCCACTCATCAAGTTTGTTGCTACCAAAGCAGCTAATCCAGCTTTATCTTCTGGGTCAAATTCTCGACCGGCTTTGATATAACCACTTAAAGTGATTGTAGGGGTATTACTGTCGGGTAATAACAAGATTTGCAAACCATTGGGCAAGCTGAATCCCTGAGGTAGGGTTTGCTGATGGGATGCTAGGCTGGGATCTACTGGTGGTAAATACTTAGACAATTCAGTTACATCTATACCCTTACTTGGTGTTGACTGATGGTTAATGGATAAATTTGCCACCGATGTATGATGAGGTTGAATTGCTGCCTTTGCCTGTTGATAGGTAGATGTGGGTTGAAAGAAACCGATGGTTCTCACTTCTGGGTGCAGATATTTTTTGGCTACACGCTGCACATCTGCCATCGTGACGCTACTTATACCTGCTAAATATTTATCAGTATAACGGTAATCACCAGTAGTGGTTTCATCACTACCTAACTGGATCCCTTGACTAGTGATATCACGGTTATTTAAAATGAGGGAGGCTGTTAATTTTACTCTAGCCCGTTGTACTTCTGCTGGTGTAATTGGTTTTTCTGCTAATGTAGCGATCGCTGTTTTGAGTACAGAATCAATTTTGGATAAATCCTGGCTAGGAGATGTTTTCACTAATATCTCATACCAGCCACCTGCGGATAATTTCGACAAATAAGTTTTGATTTCAGTCGCCAACCCCGATGTCACTAATGCTTTTTCTAAGCGAGAGTTTTGCCCTTCACTCAAGATATAATTCATCACATCTAAAGCTGGAATATCCGGATGATTCAGGTCTGGAATGGGGTATACCGCTTGTGCCAACGCCGTCGAGCCTGATTCTCGTACAACGACGGGAGAAGGTGAAGCTTGATAACTGTCCAATGTTTGAGGAATATTTTTCTCTAACATTGGAGTGGAAGGTTTGGGGATTTTGCCAAAAGTTTTTTGTACCACTTTCATGGCTTTTTCTTGGTTAAAATCACCCACAATCACTAAAACTGCATTGTCTGGACGGTAGAAATGACGATAATATTTCCTCAGCTGCTCTATATTAAACTTTGCCACGTCTGCTTTGGTTCCACCCACGGGTAAACCATAGACATGATTAGGAAATACCTTTTGCAAAATAGTACTACCGAGGCGATAATCAGCATTATTTTCGTAACCTTGTAATTCAGAAATTACTACCCGCTTCTCCGTTTCTAGATCTGCTGCATCTATTCGCGCATTCTGCATTCTATCGGCTTCTAACTCTAGCAGTGCTGAGAGTTTATTCCTTTCCACTGTTTCATAATATGCCGTATGGTCATAGCCTGTAAAAGCATTCCATTCACCACCCAATGCAGTAAATAATCGTCCAAATTGAATCGGACGTTTTTTCGTACCGCGAAACATAACATGTTCTAGTTGGTGAGCAATACCATTGACTCCTGCTTCTTCATGGCTCGACCCTAACTTGTACCATACTTGTACGGTAACTACCGGACTCCTATGTACCTCTTTGGTGAGGACAGTTAACCCATTATCCAAAACAGTCTTGCGGACATTTTGGGTTAGCGAGCGGGGAAAATTTGCCGTTAACAGTTCCACACTGTTACCATTGGCAGATTGGTCAAGTGGTGCAACCCTAGGATCGAACACCTGGTTACCATGCCATATTAATACAGCCATCAGGCTAATACTAAAAAGCAGGGCAGGAATACGGTATCGATTTAGCAGAGAAGATACAGACATGTATTTAACAGTGGCAAATGTAATTTGTAATTAAATTTACAAATTTCTTCATATATGGGGATTTTACTTGTGAGAGTTACAGATTTTACCTCAGTGTGTCCTATGGGACATCCCTCTAATTACTCAAATTTTGAGCCATTTTCCTGAAATTAGGAAGTATAAAGAGGTTCATACTTAGGTGTATCACACTCAATTGAAATTTAATGTATCTATAGTCTAGCTGTTGCAAGTAACCTTCGCTTCGGCAACACTACAGAAAATTTTATTCTACTGACAACAATAATATAAATTAACTGTTAATGGTAGTTAAAATCCGAATGATTTCGATAGGTAGACCATCAGTATCAGCAATAAATGCCACCTCGTATATTCGGTTGCCGATTTGCTGCTGATTGGGTTCTAGGAGTACCACTAGGGGTTGAAAATTTTCGGGGTTTTCCCGAGCTTTTTGACTAAAAAGCTGTTTTAGATGATGTAAATAGCTGGATAGATCCGATATTTGCTCGGTAACATCGAATGACAAGTGATAATACCCTACATAGTGCGGATCTGCAAATGCATCTGGTGCGGGTTTTGGTTCTGGTATTTGGATTAACTCAATTCTGCCCCCCATACCTTCCATCCAACAAGCCAGGGTATAGCCTGTAGTGAAGCGTTCACAGACTTGAAACCCTAATTGTTCGTAAAAAGCGATTGCCCGATAAATATTGGCTGTGCGGATGGAAACGTGATGCATATTCAGTCGCTTGGAGTTACTAGTTGACTGTAATAATTCATTAAACCTCATTCATCCATCTAGCTTGAAAATAGTTGTTAGTTGTTAGTTGTTAGTTGATGGTTGACAGCTTAGGTGTGGGAGCCGCAGTCGAGGTATTTTCATCGCCAGATTGTGTACAAACGTCCATGTAGACGAGCGAAGCGCGGCTTGGAGCAGAGTGGGACTAGCTTGAAAATAGTTCAGAAGCACGGAGTAGGGGCGCATTGCGTGCGCCCTTGAGGAGTTAGTCACAAAGCATTTTCATGCATAGTGATGGGTACAAGCCCCACCAATTACCCTAAACCCTACACCCCATACACCACATTTTTCTTGTTCACGGTTTAAGGAAAAGGATTCAGGGGAAAAAGTGGAAGACAAAACCTACCGTTACTTAAAAAATGGACTTTTCTACCCAAAACTGGATAAAGCTACCCATCGTCACCCGACCTTAACGGCTAGTTCGGGATTACAGCTTGGATTTTCACCAAGTTCCTTAACACTGGTCATAGCTGATTCACAGACCTCCACAGGTCGTCCAGATCGGGATTTCTCCACTTTCCCTGTAGAGTAATTGCTAAGGCTCGCTGTTAACGACTGTTGATTAAACCTCACTCGTCCCGGCGGAGTTTTGTTAAACTCATACCGGCTAACGACTTGAGTCGCGAAGTTGAATCGATACCATGAAGCCCATGCGTGTCTCCTACTAGCCATCACAGCCGGGAGAGCGATATGAGCAGATACAGACTCACTTAGTCCTATTTTAACCGAAAACTAGATCCTTGGCAGCTAAAGAGCTTGGCTGCTCAAATATAGACAAACGGTAATATTTGTCTAGATAATGGTAGATTTTAAGCAACAGTTACCAACCCTTACCCCTTACTTATTACTTCCCCCTTGTGGGATCACTCCTAACTCCTCAATATTACTCAAATAGACGAAAATAAGGATAACGTACTGGCACACCAGGTTCCTTATCCAAATCAAAATTAATTACTTCCCAACAAGGTTCCTCCCCAGGCTCAGGGCTAAACTCCACTGGTAAACCATAGAGGCGAGCACCAGAAGCTTCTGATTGTCCGGAACGCCAAGGAGTATTTTTCTCTAAATAACCACTCATTAATTCTTGGTAACGTCTGGCAATAATTACCTTAGTTGCCCGATATCCTTGGGTATAAAGTTTATCTAAAGCTTCATGAATTTCAAAGCGAATGCCATCGGGGTGGGTATGTTGGCGATACCATTCTCCATTCCACCTACGCCAATGCCGTCCAGACTGTAAATGAATCAAATCCCCTGTTTTGGGATGAGCTTCAAATGCGCCATGACGGGGACATAAGTAAGTATCAGTTAATGTCAATGCCGGAATAACTTGCCGACAATGAGGGCACTGGATTTCGGGACCAAATATTGGGTACTGTAAGCCTGGATTCATCATGAAGTGTGTATCAACATATGTAAATTTTCACCATTCGAGTAGGTTGTATCTTACACTTCCGCTCCACCTCATTGGGGTAATTGCTGAATAGGTAATCGACAAAGGAATCAAAGACCGTGATATCCTAAATTTTGCCACCAGTCTCCAAAGTTGGAGTCTTACCAGTGTTTCTAGTTACCACATAATTCTATATTCTTATTCTATCGTGTCTGCTGCTTCCTACTGGTCTTCCCCTGATTTTTCTCTAGCAGCTTTTGTTGCTAGCAATGCTGTAGTTATGGGTTCGGTACGTATCTCCTCTGGAGTAAGCATCTGGTATGGTGCTGTCATCAGGGCAGACGTGGAATCAATCACCATTGGCGAATGTACCAATATTCAAGATGGGGCAATTCTTCATGGAGATCCGGGCAAGCCTACAATCTTAGAAGACCATGTAACCATAGGACATCGAGCGGTGGTACATTCTGCCCATATAGAATCCGGCTGCCTCATTGGCATTGGTGCGATTATCTTGGATGGGGTACGGGTAGGCAAGGGTAGTCTTATTGGTGCTGGTGCGGTAGTTACCAAAGATGTACCTGCACAATCTTTAGTCATGGGTGTGCCAGGAAAGGTAATTCGCCCAGTCAGTGATGCTGAAGCCGCAGAACTAATATCTCATGCCCAAAGCTATCAAAAATTAGCTCTGGTTCACGCTGGTAAAGGTACAGATACTGGCTTTAGTGTGCCAGGGGACGGGGGAGAAACTCAGTCAAAATAGAAACTTTAACAGATAATGTAAAAAAACTTTACATTTTATTTGGGAAAAAATCGCCACTTCAGCTAAAAATAAAAATGAGAACAGTTGACAAAACTTTAATTTTTAACTTAACAGAGGGGTTCTAGATATGGATCTGCGTTTGCTTATTGTTTTAGCACCACTGGCGATTGCTGCTGGTTGGGCATTATTTAATATTGGTGCAGCTGCTTTAAGACAACTGCAAACCTTTTTAAATAAAGAAGCATAAAATTACACATTCACCCTCCGGGTTTAAGTAACTAGGTCAACAAGAAGGGTGTGGGGTATGGGGTGTAGGGTAATTGGTTAGGGCTTGTACCCCTATTGGTTTCAGGGCAGAGTGTAAAAAAATATATTTTTCTCTTCTCTCCCACACTTTACAAAGAGCACCCTACACCCTAGTTTTGGTCAAATTAAATTAAAACTCACTCCGCCTGACAGCACCCCTCTCCTTAACAAGGAGAGGGGCTGGGGGTAAGGTAAGCATCTTACATTTGCCTACCTACTTACCACTTGCTCCTCTTGGGTTCTTCCACCCCAGAGGAGCAATTGGTTTTACCATAATGGGTGAACGAAAATAAGTAACCTGAGTTCGGTGTTAGGAGTTCGGTGTTAGGAGTTAACGTTATTTTCAGCTTAGGGAATTCCAGAGGATAAATGATCCCAAATTCTGGAAATCAAAACGACTATCCTCCCCCTGTACCCTGCCCCTGCCCCCTGCAATGGGATATTTTTTTATTTGGAAGTCCCTTACTACTTGCCCCTTTACTTATTAATAAGTAAGGGGAAAAGCTTAAAGGGTAAGGGTTAAAAGAATTTAGAATTACGAATTATTTAATAATGTGTTTTTGTAACATTTTCTATATTTTTAGTAATTTTCTTAGCTTTTGTGAACATCAACTCATTACTCCAACCATTTCAATCCTTTGGTGTCCACCTGGGACTATCCCGCATTCAGTCACTGTTAGCAAATCTTGGTAATCCCCAGAATCAAGTTCCTGTGATGCATGTGGCAGGAAGCAATGGTAAAGGTTCTGTATGTGCTTATCTGTCGTCCATACTTACAGAAGCGGGTTATCGCACGGGAAGGTATACCTCTCCCCATTTAGTTGATTGGACTGAACGTATTTGTCTGAACAACCAACCCATTGCTGCGGGTGAACTACACAAACTCTTATTACAAGTCCAAGCTGCAATTGCCACTGATGAAGAATCACCGACTCAGTTTGAAGTGATTACTGCTGCTGCTTGGCTTTATTTTGCTCAACAACAGGTTGATGTTGCTGTAATTGAAGTGGGATTGGGAGGAAGATTAGATGCTACCAACGTTTGTCAAAAACCCTTAGTTAGTATTATTACTTCCATTAGTCGGGAACACTGCGAAAAATTGGGTAATACTGTAGGTGAAATTGCTGGAGAAAAAGCTGGTATCCTCAAACATGGTTGTCCTGTTGTAATTGGAGCATTACCACCGGATGCAGAACAAGTAGTGCGATCGCGGGCTGTACAATTACAATGTCCCCTAATTATGCCCCAAAGTGCCCGCCAGTTGGAGCCGGGATGGGCAGAGTACGTAGGAAATCGGCAAAAACCCCTGAAATATCCCCTACCCCTAGTCGGACAAATTCAGTTAACCAATTCGGCTGTGGCTTTAGCTGCGGTGGAGGTATTGCAAAACCAAGGTTGGAATATACCAGAGTCAGCCATCATTCATGGCATGGCAAAAACCCAATGGTTAGGGCGGATGCAATGGACTACCTGGAAAAATCAAAAATTGCTGCTAGATGGTGCTCATAATCCTGCTGCGGCTCAAGTATTAAGGGATTATGTGGATAGCTTAGATGTGCCATCAGTCACTTGGGTAATGGGAATGTTATCTACCAAAGACCATAGTGATATTTTTCAAATTTTACTGCGATCGCACGACCTGTTATATTTAGTACCAGTACCAGAACATAGCTCAGCTGATCCCGGAAAATTAGCACAATTAGCTATCAGTATTTATCCGTATTTAGAAGGATGTTATCCATACCCAGAGTTATCATTAGCATTGGATACAGCTTTTACCAGAGATGATAATTTAGTCGTACTATGTGGTTCTTTATACTTAGTGGGGCATTTTTTAGGAGCACCCCCACAAGGGGAAAGTAATAAGTAATAAGTCCTGAGTAATAAAGAAAATCCCCTCGCTATGAATTTCTCGTTCCTTGCATCTGTTATTTTTTTGTCAAAAGAATAGAAACCCTAGGCACCGAACTATTGCCTATTCCCTATTCCCTACCCCCACAATCATGACTTTTTCAGCAAGCCCTAGTTAGGTGCAGAATTTGTAGGGGCGCATTGCGTGCGCCCTTGAGGAGTTATTCACAAAGCATTTTCATGGCTTGGTGGTGAAAAAAATTTTCATTGTCACTTCCTCCCTCCACTCTGGGCGGGGAAACCCCACCCCTAGGGTCTGTTTTCAAACCCAAAATTAGCATCAATTGTAGGTTGGGGAGCCACTCTTGTGCACGGGTTCCCCACGTTGAGAGAAGTGGCGTTTGAGGAGCGTAGAACCGAAGGGGCTTGGAGCAGAGTAACCCAACATTTTCCGTACACCCAGTTGGGTTTCACTTCGTTCTACCCAACCTACACCTACACCATAGTTTGAAAACACGCCCTACTCTCCTTCACTCCTTTACTCCTTCACTCCTTTACTCCTTCACTCCTTCACTCCTTCACTCCATCACTCCATCACTCCATCACTCCTTCCCTCCTTAATTCCGACTGTCCCACTGCTTCGCGGCATCCTCAACGGCTTGCTCTACAGATTTTTGCCCTAACATGGCTGCTTGTAAGTTTTCGTAAATGGCTTTTTGCAGCAGGTTAGAATTTTTTCGGGTAGGAATTAATACCTCTGCTTGTTGCAATTGTTTTGCACTAATTGCCCTTCCTTTTTCTATGGCACTGGCATTAGCTGCAACATCTTTAAAATAGCTGTCAGATAAGGCTGTTTTGGTAGATGGTAAAACATTGGCTTGCTTGGCAAAAGCCAACTGATTCTCATCATTGGTCAAAAACAGAGCAAATTTCACCGCCGCATCAGGGTATTTAGTATTACGTGGGATCACCACATTCATCACCGCCACATTTGTCTTACCCGTATTACCACTAATTTGGGGTGCAGTTGCAGAAACTTTAGCAACTGCTGGGGCATTTTTGGCAATCGTCTTCATAAATTCCGGACCAGAAGCCAGAAAAGCAGTTTCCCCAGCCTGATATAAATCAATGGCGCGACGATGGCCTTGGGTCAATACTTCTTGGGGAAGTAATCCTTTTTTGTACAAATCCACCCAATACTGAAAAGCTGCTTTACCTTCAGCAGAGTTAAACCCAGCCTTGCCATCTCCATCAACTAAAGTTACACCCATCTGTACAAAAGATTCAAGTACCTCCGCAGAATCCTGGGGAACGAAAGTAACAAAAAAAGCATACTTCCCAGTCTTATCTTTAATTTTTTCAGCTGCCACAGCTAATTCTTCATAAGTAGTGGGTACTGTTTTAATACCTGCCTGTTTTAAAAAATCAGTGTTATAAATGGTTAACCGTGTGGTGAGGTACCAAGGTATGCCAAAACTCTTGCCATTGAGAGTACTGGCTTGCCAAATATTTGACAAATACCCAGAACGTACCTCATTAGAAACTTTTGCATCCAAATCTAACCAGGCATTTCGGCCTGCTAACTGGGAAGCAAAATCTGGATTTAGGTTCACTACATCAGGTGGCGTTTTCCCAGAGACAGCTGTTAAAATCTTGTTTTCCATCGCTGCCCAAGGTACATCAACCCAGTTAATCTTGATACCTTGGTTCTGGGATTCAAAAGTCGCAATCAAATTTTGGAAGTAATTAGTAAATTGAGGTTGGAGTTGCATTGTCCAAAACTCAATTTTTTCTACTCCAGAAGTCGCGGGTTTTGAGTTCGTACTCAGATTGCCAGCACTACAGCTAATAGTCCAACTTGTCAGGAGTCCAAGCACTACCCAAATTAAAAAAACTTTGAATTTATGAAATCGAACCATCGTACTTTTAGTATTTATGTTTTATTGGGGTGAAAATATTATGCGGTATTTTCGAGGTTACAAGATAAATAGAATAAATACCTATGAAAATAAAAATACGGTAAAAATACTGTAATTGTTAAATTTTAAAAAATTAGTATAAATACTGAGACAAATGTGGTGAACAGCTTCAAAAATATATTTGGCAAGTCTAACAAAGGAACGGGTATAGAACTTGCACCAGAAAGGGTGAATATAGCTCAAGTTAGGAAACAACGTCAGGGTTTAAAACTAGAATCTTTGATATCAGTGCCGGTTCCAGAAGGAATTTTTGTGGATGGTCAAATTGCCGATCCTCCGACAATGGCACAACTGATTCAGGAGGCTCTAGCTGAAAATAAAATTAATGCTTCCAAGGTTTCTACTTCTGTAACGGGTCGAGATTCTATTGTACGTCTGATACCTGTACCAGCAGAATTAGATGACAAAGAATTACGGGAAATGGTATTGAACCACGAAGCTGGCTTGTATTTACCCTATCCCCGTGAAGAGGCTGATGTGGATTACCAGAAACTTGGGTACTTTGTAGATGAAGATGGCATTGAAAAAGTACAAGTACTATTAGTAGCCACCCGTAAGGAGGTAACAGATACCTATGTAAATACCTTTGAACAGGCAGGATTACAAATCAATGTTTTAGAGATTAACAGTTTTGCCTTAATTAGAACAATACGCGATCAACTGCGGCAGTTTGGACCTCAAGAGGCAACGGTATTGGTGGACATCGAGTTTGATAGTACGGAAATCGCCATTATTGTCAATGGAGTACCGCAGTTTTCACGCACAGTACCCATAGGAACTTATCAAATGCAAAGTGCTTTAGCAAGAGCAATGAATTTGCCTGTTTCTAGGGACTTGGATTTGTTGCAGGGAATTACTATTCCTCTGACTACTCAAGAAGCTGATGGAAAAACTGGCATGACTGCGGCTAATCCGGGGTTAGCAGCAATGATGAGGGTATTGGGAGAACTCATAGATGAATTGCGTCGTTCTATCGATTTTTATCTCAATCAAGCTGAAGATTTGGAAGTAGCGCAAATTTTGTTAGCAGGACCAGGAGGAGGTTTGGAACAATTAGATGAGTTATTAACCCAAAGATTAAGTTTACCTACAACCCAGATAGATCCAGTGACATCATTGTCCCTAGAAGTAGACGAGGAAAAATATCCTACTGTACAACGTCCTGGTTTAGGGGTAGTACTTGGTTTAGGGATGCGGGAGATATAACAGATGTACAGTTTAGATATTAACTTTCTTCAAGACCGTCCAGAATTTCAAAAAAATAGCCCTAGGCAAAACACTAACAAGATTTCTCTACCTGTTGGAGATTTAACATTAGTCTATGTGGGATTAGCCATAGGAATATGTATACCTGCTTTGGTGGGTGGTGGTTGGTGGTTTTTAGAAGCTAAGAATACTGAACTAGAGGGTAAAATAGCACAACTTGAACAAGAAAACAAGAAATTAGACACAACAATTGGCAACATTAATAAAATCAAGTCACAAACTAAAGCTATTCAGGCTGAGGGTCAAGCTCTAGTCAGTGTATTTGACCAAATTCGTCCCTGGTCTGCTATGTTGCAAGATTTACGCGATCGCATTCCGGCAACGGTACAAATTGAGAATATCACTCAAACACCACCAAGAGCTGCGGCGAAAGGAGAACCACCACCAAATCCCGCTGGAGGGATACAAATTGTCGGTAAGGCACGTTCTTTTAACGACGTGAATGATTTTCTCCTCACTTTGCAAAAGTCTAGTTTCTTGAAAGCGGAAGAAACTAAGATTATCAGAGCCAGTTTAATCAAGGGAACAGCACCCCGAGTATTGACCGGAAGAAGGTTACCAGGGGCTGCACCTCTGACCAAACCTGATTTGGTTCAATACACGATCAGGTCTACCATGAGCAATATTCCAGCTTCTGAGTTAATTAGAGAGTTGGAACAAAAAGGCACAGTGGGGCTAGTCACTCGAATTCGTAATCTGCAACAAACAGGAGTCCTTAAAAAATGACAGTCAGTGAGGATTTTAATTTTGTTGAAGCAGACGGGGAGTTGGAGGAAAGTAGTTTCCCCGTCGTCTTTGGCATTACTTTCACACCCAAAATTATTGGCATTATTGTCGGGGTTTTGGGAATTGCCGGAGCAGCTTATATGTTATTAAACATGGTGATGCCTGCTTGGGAAAAATTCAACCAACAGCGAGCCAAAGTTGACGAACTCCAAGGGCAAATTGACCAAAAGCAAGCCAGTATTAAAAAGATTGATAAAGTCAAAGCTGAACTCGCAGAGGCAAAACAGCAAAAAACCCAGGTACTCAAGTTATTTTCTGATGAGAAAACTTTAGATACATTACTGATAGATTTGAATCGTCTAGTGGAATCTGGTAATAGTCTAACTTCTTTAAGCCCTGTGCGATCGCAACTGAAAAATTTTGTGCCCATCAACCAAAAACCAACAATTATTAATAATTCCTCTTATGGTCCATTGGTTAAGGGTAAGCTAAAGCAAAGTAGTGTCAACATAGACATTGTTGGTACTTTTGAACAGACCCAATCTATTCTCAGAAATATCGAACGTTTGCAGCCTTTATTAATAGTCAAAAATTACCGTTCTCGAGCCTCGAATACAGTCAATGTAGACAAGGAAAGACCAGGCTTAATAGCACCTCCAACTATTAATACATCATTTCAGTTGCAAGTGTTGATGCCACTTAGTCCCAAGGAATCTGCAAAGGCAAATAAGTCAGCACCTAAGAAAAAGAAAAGATGAAAATAACTCTTGACTAATGCTGATTATCTATTCTCAAAATAGTGAGTATTAAAACTTAAATTACTCTCTAAAAAAATCATCATCCACATATATTGTGTTGGGTGTATCTAACTCAAAATTTTTGTTTATAAAGTTTTCTATTGTGAGGAATTAACTGTGAAACACCTTCACGGTAAAAATATAATCTTGGGTACTGCGGGTTTAGTAATGTTAATGGCTCAACCTGCGTTGGCAAATGCGAATGCGACAAAAATCACCGATGTCCAGCTCAAACCTGTTGATGGCGGTGGCATTAATATAATTTTAAAAACCGCTTCCGGTTCTCGTCCCCAAGTATTTACCACTAAGCGAGGCAAAAGTTTAGTCACAGATATTATCAATACTCAGCTCAAATTACGCCAAGGTAATAATTTTACTGAAAATAATCCGGCTCCAGGTATTGCTTCTATCACTATTAATCAATTAGATGCCAATAGTATCAGATTAGTAGTCGTGGGCAGTGAAAATGCTCCCAATAGCCAACCTGTGAAGCGAGAAAGTAATGGATTCACCCTCAGCTTTACCCCTGGAAGTGGGACGCAATTGGGAGAGACAATACCAAAACAACCATCTCCACCAGTAGCAAATCAACCTCCAACTTCTACGCCTCCTACTCCACCACCGATGGTTCCCAATCCTAAAGTTACCATTGATGGCAAACCAGCACCTACAGAAGGAGTTGCAAAACCTCCTGTTCCTGCACCCCCATTTTTACCTAGAGCTGTAGCTCCACCAGTAGGAGATATGGCAATTTCTAGCCTTGATGCTTCTCCTAGTAGTATTGATTTAGGCACCCAAGAACGAGTACCCAGATTAGTACTAAGGGATGCTCCCGTTAGAGAAGTTTTATCATTGCTGGCTCGGGCAGCGGGATTAAACCTGGCATATGTCAGTGGTAATACAGCTAGTACTGGTAAAGATGGTCAAGCTTCAGCAGCAGCAACTTCCAGTGATGGTGGGACAATCTCTCTAGATATAGAAAATGAGCCTGTCCAGGATGTTTTTAATTATGTATTGCGCCTCAGTGGTTTAGAAGCTAGTCGTAAGGGAAGAACTATTTTTGTGGGGGCAAAACTACCCAATTCCGCCCGCGATTTAGTCATGCGTAATATCCGGCTCAACCAAGTGAAGGTAGATGTGGCTCTTAATTTCTTAGTTGGAATGGGAGCAGAAAGTGCTATTAATGTTGAACGAACTATCAAGAATGTTGAATCAAAGAAGGTGGAAGACACTGCATCTGCTGAGGTTCAAGACGCAGAAGAAGTTCAACCCAGGAAAATTGAACCCTTAACTCTTAAGTCTGATTCTGAATACACAACTCCGATCCTCCGAGGTTTACAGGCATTGGGAGATTCGAGAACTAATTCCGTTACCCTGATTGGCTCTCCCAAGTTAGTTCAATTAGCAATGGCTCAACTCACCCAGTTGGATGTCCGTCGTCGTCAAGTAGCAGTTAACGTCAAAATAGTTGATGTTAATCTCAGCAATGTCAAAGATATTAATACTAGTTTTACCTTTGGTATTGGTAACACCTTCGTTCAGAATGACGGTGGTAACGCAATTGTCAATTTTAACGGTTCTAGCTCGTTTCCTAAACGCTTAATCGCTAATTTACAAGCTCAAGTCATTAGTGGTAATGCCAAAATATTGACTGATCCCACCCTAATTGTTCAAGAGGGTCAGGAGGCGAGAGTAGCTTTAACCCAGGAAGTAGTTGGAAAAATCGAAACTGTGTTCACAGATACCGACTCTGGCACTAGAGAAACGAGAACTATAGAAGAGAAGAAAGTAGGTTTAAACTTAGGTGTAAAAATTGACCGCATTGATGACAATGGTTTTGTCTCCCTCTCTGTAGCACCTTCAATTAAAGCACCCACCAGTACTCAAAATACCTCTGCTGGTCCAGTAACTTTAATCTCCGAACGTGCCTTAAATTCTGGCTTGATTCGTTTACGAGACGGTCAAACCCTTGTACTAACTGGTATTATTCAAGACCAAGATAGAGTAAGTGTATCCAAGGTTCCTATTTTGGGTGATATTCCTCTGCTTGGTTCCTTGTTTAGGAGTACTAACAGACAAAATGAGCGAACTGAGGTAATTGTATTACTGACCCCTCAAGTTATGGATGACTCCCAGGGTTCTTCCTACGGCTATAACTATAAACCTAGTCCAGATGTTAGACAAATGTTAAAGCGTCGTGGCTTACGCATCCCTAATTGAAGCTGAGTTCGGTGTTAGGAGTTCAAATTAAGAACAAAAGATGAAGCATTTGACTGATCACCGATAATCAAGGGATTCAAGAGAGAACATTAACTTTTGCCCTAATTTGTTGACCCATAATGTAGGTTGGGTTACGCTCCGCTCCATCCAACCTACGTTATGGGTAATTTTCTACCGAAAAAGGAGTAAGCATCCCTAAATAATTAATTGACAAAAAACGAAAAATATGTACTAACAAAGGGGCATTATAACTATGCCCCTTTGTTAATTTATTATTAAGAAATATTACCAAAATAATGGCGATCGCGGTTCAAATTTTGGCAGTGTTGGAAAAATTTACATAATCAAGGAATAAATTCTAATTGGTAAAGTTGATAAATCGATTGAAAATGGCTACAACTGTTGTTAGTAAAGGGAAAAATAGATTTAAATAGGAAAGTAATTCCTGTTTATAAAATCTTTAACTTTAGTTGTTCTTCTGAATACAGGGGTTTTTACTAAGTATTTTTCCCTACTTTTTGGGGTGTTTTTTGAGAAAAAATCACTCTTTAGTAAGAAAAAATCCTGAAATCCATATAAATTAATGGTTTCATCTATCCACTTCTGGCTACAACGCTTTAGAATAATTCATTGAAAAGTTGAGCCGATGGGAATTTCAGAACTTTTAAGCATAAATACTCATAAGGACAACTTTTGTAAACCACCAAACAAGGATTTAAGTAGAAGATGCGTCAAGACGTATCTGTAACAATCTCAAGTAAATTATTCAGGAGTTTGACATGAACAAAGGTGAATTAGTTGATGCCGTAGCTGAAAAAGCTAGTGTGACCAAAAAACAAGCTGATGCAGTGTTAAGTGCTGCGTTAGAAACCATTGTTGAAGCAGTTTCTTCTGGTGATAAGGTAACACTGGTCGGATTTGGCTCTTTTGAATCCCGGGAGAGAAAAGCTCGTGAAGGACGTAACCCCAAAACTAATGAAAAAATGATTATTCCCGAAACAAAGGTTCCCGCTTTTTCTGCGGGTAAATTGTTTAAAGAAAGGGTTGCACCCCCAAAATCATAAATGTTGGTGTTAGGAAAGCTTGTTTGACGATACAACCTGCACACGGGGGAAATTTAGCTTGGGCAGCTAACCAGGCTGGCTGTTCTCCTGGTGCAATTGTGGATTTTTCTGCCAGTATTAGCCCTTTGGGACCCCCCCCTAGTGTTTTAGCAGCTATGAAGTCCCAAATGGGTAATGTGCGGCATTATCCAGATCCCAACTATAGTGAACTGAGACTTGCTCTCAGTCACTTTCATCAACTACCTCCAGAGTGGATTTTGCCGGGAAACGGTTCGGCAGAGTTACTCACTCTGGCTGGTAGGGAGCTAGCAGAGTTGTCTGCAACAGTATTAATTACTCCTGCCTTTGGCGATTATTACCGCGCTCTCAGGGCATATAATGCCAATGTGCAGGAGTTTTCTCTGATGGATGAACGCCGGGGGGAAGGAGTGATGGAGGGAAGGAGGGAAGGAGTGAAGGAGGGAAGGAGTGATGGAGTGATGGAGGGAAAGAGGGAAGGAGGGAAGGAAATCATATCTCCCTCTACTTCCCACACTACCTACACTTCCCCCACTCCCCCACTCTCCCACTCCCCCACTCTCCTACTCTCCCACTCCCCCACTTCCCACACCAGTGGGTTGCTGATCAATAATCCCCACAATCCTACGGGAAAGTTATTTTGGCAGTCAGAAATTCTCCCTTATTTGGAGGAGTTTGCTCTGGTGGTGGTGGATGAGGCATTTATGGATTTTCTACCCCCAGAAGAGGAACAAAGTCTGATTGGGTTTGTCCAGAAATATCCCAATTTAGTAATTTTACGCTCGCTTACCAAGTTCTATAGTCTTCCTGGACTACGGTTGGGATATGCCATCGCTCACCCCGAGCGGCTCCAACGCTGGCAATTGTGGCGCGATCCTTGGTCTGTCAACACATTAGCAATCACAGCGGCCATTGCTGCCATTGGTGATGGGGATTTTCAACAACAAACTTGGGCATGGCTACCACCAGCCAGAGATGAATTATTCCAAGGTTTAGCCAAAATCCCAGGATTGCAACCCTCAGAGGGTGCGGCTAACTTTTTATTGATTAAATCACAAGTATCTTGTACAAAACTGCAATCCCAGCTACTCAAAAAATATCAAATTTTTATCCGCGACTGTCTCAGTTTTCCGGAACTGGGTTCACGCTTTTTTCGGGTAGCTGTCCGCACATCGGCAGATAATCAGCTTTTGATCACAGCATTGACCAATATCATGTCTCAGCTCATAATTCATAATTCATAATTCGTAATTTATCGGTTAATCTAAAATCCAAAATCCAAAATCTAAAATTGATTGACTACGATGTTGTAATTATTGGCGGCACTCCTGCTGGACGCTGTGCTGCCCTTGCTGCCACCCAGCTACGAGCTACAGTTGCCCTCGTAGAACCACAACCAAGTTACGATTTTCTCAAGCTCCATGCAGTTTCTCAAGCTGTTGGAGTTCTCCAATTACAAGATAATTCATCCCTATGGAAAAATCCGGACTCTATTTTTGATTCAGTTGCAAAAGAGACTCGTGTATTGGCAGATACTATGTTGTTTGCCGATGGGGTTGTTGCCCATGCAGAAGAACAATATTCACCCACAGTTCTTGCCGCCAAGGGCGTAGATATCATCTATGGTGATGGTCAATTTCAAAGAACGCCTAATTTAGCTTTTGCAGTTAATGAACGCCTGCTACGGGCGCGTACTTACTTACTTGCCACTGGTTCCCATTGTATTATCCCAGAGGTTCCAGGATTGACAGCAGTAGGTTTTCTCACCCTCGACAATATTTGGCAGTCTTTCAATCAAGCTACCTTACCTCAACATTGGGTAATTCTGGGTGGAACTCCCCAAAGTATAGAAATAGCCCAAACCTTGAGGCATTTGGGTTGCCAAGTTACTCTCATTGTCCCCTACTCTCATATTTTGCCTTGCTTGGATTTAGAGGTAGCTTATTTACTCCAAGCACAGTTAGAGGCAGAAGGTATATGGGTATTAACTGGTACACCAATTACCCAGGTAAGGTACATTGATGGGCAAAAATGGCTACAAGCGGGAGATAAAGCGATTGCAACTGATGAAATTTTAGTAGCTACCCCAGGAAAACCAAATATTGAGTCTCTCAATTTACCCGCAGTGGAGGTAAAATGGCATGGCGAGGAACGCTTATTAGTAAATCGGCAGTTACAAACTACCAATCGCCGTATTTATGCCTGTGGAGATGTGATTGGTGGTTTTGCCTGTACCAATATTGGTAATTATGAAGCCAGAATTGCTATTCAAAATGCCCTATTTTTCTCCAAGCAACAAGTAGATTATGGCAGTCTTCCTTGGGGTGTTTTTAGCAATCCGATGGTGGCACAAGTAGGTTTAACAGAATCCCTGGTTCAGCGGCAATATAGCCCAGGTAAATTTATCGTCTTGCGGCAATGTTTCAAAACCTTGGCAACTGCTCAGATTCAAGATGTGACTACAGGTATTTGTAAATTAATTGTGTTGCAAAATGGAGAGATTTTAGGAGGTTCTATATTCGGTGCCCAAGCGGAAGAGTTAATTAATATAGTATCACTAGCGATCGCTCACAAAATCAAAGTACATCGTCTTGCCGAACTATCTCCCATATATCCCAGTTTTTCAGAAATATTACAGTCAACATCTGCTTTGTGGCATCAACAAAAATTCAGCCGTAATATTTGTTGGCAAGAATTTCTAGAGGATTTCTTCCAATTCCGCAGAAACTGGAAAATTTGAATCCCGTGGGAGTGTGGGGAGTGTGGGGAGTGTGGGGTGATTGGGTGATGGGGAGATGGGGTGATGGGGTGATGGGGTGATGGGGTGATTGGGAGATGGGGTGATTGGGAGATGGGGTGATTGGGAGATGGGGTGATTGGGAGATGGGGTGATTGGGTGATGGGGAGATGGGGTGATTGGGAGATGGGGTGATGGGGAGATGGGGTGATGGGGAGATGGGGTGATTGGGAGATGGGGTGATTGGGAGATGGGGTGATGGGGGAGTAATAAGTAATAAAGAAAAATTTGTCTCTTTCACTCCTTCCCTCCGGGCGGGGAAACCCCGCCCCTACTCCGAACCCCGAACTCCGAACTCCGAACTCCTTCCCTCCTTGGCTGTATTTGTTCTGGGTAACAACTGAAAAGAAAAATCTGCTCTGTAAAGTCTAGAGTTGCCGGACATTATTTCCTAAGAATTGCCAGAGCTTGCGAACAATATGGAATAAAGTTTATTGAAACAGAAGAGAGTTATACCAGTAAAACATCGTTCTTAGATGACGACTATCTGCCAAAATATGGTGAAAAACCCAGAGACTGGAAG